>NZ_JAPKIA010000003.1:71684-72012 GCF_036759865.1 Kluyvera genomosp. 2 | reverse complement strand
CTTACCGCTTGGCGATACCCCAACAAATTGTTTTCGGATAATCGGGTAAACCCAATGCTCCTGAATATGGTGGCTACGACGGGATTCGAACCTGTGACCCCATCATTATGAGTGATGTGCTCTAACCAACTGAGCTACGTAGCCAAATTTTCTTTTCTTCGATGGCTGGGGTACCTGGATTCGAACCAGGGAATGCCGGTATCAAAAACCGGTGCCTTACCGCTTGGCGATACCCCAATACCGTCGCGGCGATCCGCAAATATCGAAGAAATATGGCTGGGGTACCTGGATTCGAACCAGGGAATGCCGGTATCAAAAACCGGTGCCT
>NZ_JAPKIA010000003.1:0-71585 GCF_036759865.1 Kluyvera genomosp. 2 | reverse complement strand
TTACCGCTTGGCGATACCCCATCCGTGCAACGCTTATTGGTGAATGGTGCGGGAGGCGAGACTTGAACTCGCACACCTTGCGGCGCCAGAACCTAAATCTGGTGCGTCTACCAATTTCGCCACTCCCGCAAAAAAGATGGTGGCTACGACGGGATTCGAACCTGTGACCCCATCATTATGAGTGATGTGCTCTAACCAACTGAGCTACGTAGCCATCTTTTTTTCGCGTTACCTTATCGGCGTTGCGGGGCGCATTATGCGTATTGAGTTCTGGACCGTCAACATCTTTTTCAATGAAATTCACCGGAATGTGACTGTTTGGTTAGGTTGCGAACAGCATGACGCATTATTCGGCAATTATTGGCTATTTACCGTTATACCCGGCCTTCACATTGCCCCGGCTGCGCGCGGGATTATCGGGTTAACACGCTCACAATCGAAACCACAGGACCACCGACTGTACGCTTTAATGCGCCAAAAGCCAGCGTTTTAAGCAGATGTCCGGCGCCGACGCGCAGGCTGTTCTCGATATAGCTTTTATCTTTCTGGCTGCTTAGCCACTGGGCTTGTTCCAGTTCACTCAGGAGTGCGCTCGCGGAGATACGTGAGGGATCGAAACTGACCGCCACTGAACCGGCGTACAAACGATGAACGACATCAAGGATCCCATCACGGGCGCGCAGCGAGTCCACCAGGCGCGTGACGTCTTGGGGATGGCGCTGGATCCAGCTGGAACGGATACGAATGCGATTGGGGGTCTGGTGCAGGTAAGGAGTCATAGCCGCCGCCTGTTTATTTTTAAAGTGGTAATGAGAGTAATTTATATTTGCATTAACACCCTGTCCAGCACTCCCCGCACGTCTTGCCAAAATGAAAGCCGAATAGCCTTTTGATACACCGCAAAAGAAGGGCGATTAGCGCTGTCTGGCGCGCGGCATCTGTGATTTGATTCATATCACCTATAAATATCAGGGTATTAAATGATATGCCTGTCGAATCCTTTAGCGACTTACTTACGCTGCGCCGCTTTGTCGAAGTGGCACACCATATACCCGGGCGTTTACGCCTGCGATTTTCCAATAAGCTCATCGCCAGCCTTAGCCAGGGCAAGCTCAAACAGCTGGATGCTTATTGCCATCCTGAAGGGTACCTCCGGCGATATCAGATCAATAGCGAAACCGGCTCGATCGTCCTTGAGTACGATGCCGCCGCCATTCGCCCACAAATTCTTAATCAACTCTTCGGCAGCGACGGTGAGCAGGCACAGCAGGCGCTGGCTCAGCTCGCATCCATCCTTGAACCTTCTCACTAAATGATAAAGGACAGCCATCATGAGCTCGAATGACAACAATACGCAGCAAGTTCCACCGGTAGGTTACTATCCTCCGTACGGCTACCCTTGGTATCCGTATCCACCGATGCCGCAGGGGATGGCCTGGCCGCAGAATGGTCAGATGCCAGCGCAACCGCCGGTTCCCCCACAACCGCAAATGCAGATGCCGCCGCAAATGGCGATGGGCTTTCCGCCGATGGGCTTCCCTCCGACTCCGCAGGGCGTGCCGCCGCAGTTTGCTCACCCACATCACCACCATCACCATCATGCAGCGCAGCAGGGCGTTGACTGGAGCCAGTACGCGCAGAGCGTTGTTGACGGCGCGATGGGCGAACAGGCGGGCCTGCTGAAAAATATTATCAGCACCGTCGGTATGGACGACAAAGAGTTCTGGAAAGGGGCAATGGTAGGCGCCGCCGTGACGCTGCTGCTGACCAACGATTCCGTGCGGGGCATGCTGATGCAGACGCTGGCCGGTGCAGGCGACATGCTGAAGGCCGGTACCAGTAAAGTGAAAGATGGCGTGAAAAACGGATCGGAAACGATTAAAGAAACCGCCACCTCCAGTGCGGCTATTTTCCGCGACACCATGAAAGCGGGAAAAGACGGTTTTCAGGAATCCGTAGAGCGCCATCGCCAGCCGACCGCTATGCCGTTTGAAGATGAGGATGCCGCGGATGAGCAACAATCCTGATCGCGATAAACGGGTCAGCCGCGCCGTTGTTGCCGGTGCGCTGGTCGGTGGAAGCGCCGCCTGCCTGCGGGAATGGCAGCGCTACCAGCAGAACGAGCAGACGTTAAACGAAGCGGCTTGCGCAGTGATGAAAGAGACGGCGAAAGCCAGCCTTATTAGCGGCACGGTCATGGCGATTGCTGACAGCAATAAGGCGCGTCCCCTGCAGTCTGTACTGACCATTATTGGCGTCGGCGCAGCGTCACTTTACCTGATGGATGCGATAGCCAAGCGAGGAAACAATGAATCAGCCTGAATACCTTTACAACCCTTACACCGGCATGTGGGAGCCGAATCCTGCCGCAGCGCCTGTACGCACATCGGCCGCCAATAATGGCCGTAACCATTTGATTACCGGACTGGTTGCCGGTGCGGCGATTACGTGGCTACTGACTAATCGTAACGTGCAGCAAGGCATTACCAATACGGCAACCAAGGCCTGGGGCACCGTGCGCGGTGAGATGGAAGAACTGAAAGAACGCGTTGCCGATCTGCAGGCCGAGCTGGATTACTATCGTAGCCAGAATAAGGATGATATCGCGTGAGTGCATCAGGCGAACGCGTGACGATCGTTCACCAGTTGCCCGGGCGCCTGCGACTGCGGGTCTTTGCGCTGACCGATTATCCGCAGGCCGCTGGCTGGCTTAAGCAGCAAATCCTCGGATTGCCGGGCGTCAGCGGGGTGCGCATCCGCCCTTCGGCGCGCAGTGCGGTGATCCAATGGGACGGCGAGCGCACGACGGCGGCGGCGATTGTGGCGGCGGTGACCGCGCTGGACTGGCAGTCGGCAGACGACAGCGAGCTGGAGGCAGAATACTGCGGTGGCGATAACCTGCTCAATCTGGCTGGACTGGCATTGACGCAGGCGCTGCCGCCCCGCTGGGCTCGTGTGCCTGCGGCGCTGCTGACGGCGCCGACAATTCTGGAAGGCGCGCAGACGCTGAGCCAGGGTCAGTTGAAGGTTGAAGTGCTTGATGCGCTCGCGCTCAGCCTCTCAATGCTGCGGGGAGACAGTCGAACCGCGATGTTGACGCAGTCGCTGCTGACGCTAGGCGAATACATGGAGCAGGAAACCAGCCGTCATTCTGACGCGCTGTTAGCCGATCTGATGCAGCCTCGTGAGCACCCGGTCTGGGTTGAGCGCGACGGCGAGAGCGTAGAGATCAACAGCAGCGAGCTGGTCTCGGGTGATGTGATGCTGCTGGGGCCGGGCGACAGCATTCCGGCTGACGGTACGGTAGTGCGCGGCGTGGCGCAGGTGAACCAGGCATCGATGACCGGTGAAAGCGTACCGGTACGTCGTGAGCCCGGTTCCTGGGTCTATGCGGGCACGCAGATTCAGGAAGGTAACGTGGCTATTACGGCGGAGCAGGTGGGGGAATCTTCCTCAACGGCGCATATCCGGCGTTTTATTCGCGATTCCCTGACTCAGCGTAGCGAAACTCAGCGGGTCACTCAGCAGATGGCGGATCGCCGCGTGGCGATTACCCTCGGGGTGGGGGCTGCCGTCTTCGCGATGACGCGCAGCTGGCAGCGACTGGCCTCGGTTTTCCTGGTCGACTACTCCTGCGCGCTGAAGCTCAGTACGCCGATTGCGTTTAAATCGATCATGTATCGTGCCGCCCAGAGCGGTCTGCTGCTGAAAGGCGGACGCGCCATTGAGAAGCTCGCGGAAGTTGATACGGTGGTGTTCGATAAAACCGGTACGTTGACCCATGACCAAATGCAGGTCACGGATGTGATCAGCTTTGACGATCGGCTGGTGCAGGCAAAACGGCTGTTGGCGATTGCCGCCTCGGTGGAAGAACACAGCAATCATCCGCTGGCTCATGCCGTGGTGGCGGCGGCTGAGCACCATGAGTTGCCGCATATTCCGCACGGAGAAGTGGAGTATGTGATTGCTCACGGCCTGCTGTGTTCGCTGGAAGAACACCAGATGGTGATCGGCAGCCGTCACTTCCTGGAAAGCCACTATGCGATTGATTTCTCACCTTATGAAGGAGAAATTAATGCGCTGGCGAATCAGGGGAGGCATCTGCTGTTTATCGGCTTCGATAACCAACTGGTGGGGATGATCGGTTTACAGGATCATCTACGTGAAGAAGCGGCTGATGTCATCGCGCAACTGAAGGCAACCGGTATCCGTCAGGTTGTGCTGCTGACCGGCGACCGGGCTGAGAAGGCTTATCAACTGGCGGATCGCGTGGGTATTGAGCACTACGTCGCTGAAGCCACGCCGGAGAGCAAGGTAGAGGTGGTGAAGGCGCTGCAGGGCAGAGGACATAAAGTTCTGTTCGTGGGCGACGGCATCAACGATGCGCCGGTGCTGACGCAGGCCGATGTTGGCCTGGCGATGAACCAGAGCACCGAGCTCGCGCAGCAGGCGGCGGATGCCGTGCTGTTGCAGGACACCCTGCACGGCGTCGTCGCAGCGCGTCAGCTGTCACTCGAGGCGATGAAGCTGGTTAACAGCAATATTAAGCTTACCGAGTGGATTAACAGCGCGATTATGCTGGCGGCGGCGCTGGGCTGGCTGTCACCGGGCGCGAGCGCGATGCTGCATAACGGCACGACGCTGGGTGTACTGCTCAGATCGCTGGCGGCGAAGAAGGGGCGTGGGGAGTAGTTTCCCCTCACCCTAACCCTCTCCCATCGGGAGAGGGAACCGTTCGGTGCTTGAGGTTTCTCGCCCCTCACACTGCACCAAAATAAAAGCCCCCCGATGTCGCCATCGGGGGGCTTTTTTACTTAAGCGGCAATCTTATTTATAAGCCGACTGGTGCACGCCTACCGCACGGCCTGACGGATCGTCCATGGTTTTGAACGCTTCGTCCCACTCGATGGCTTTTGCGGAAGAGCAGGCAACGGATGGGCCGCCCGGTACGCACTCCGCAGCGCTCGGCACCGGGAACAGCTCTTCAAAGATTTCACGGTACAGGTAGCCTTCTTTAGAGGTCGGCGTGTTGTACGGGAAGCGGAAGTGCGCGGTTTGCAACTGCTGGTCAGTCACCTGCTTAGCCGCCACTTCTTTGAGCGTATCAATCCAGCTGTAGCCTACGCCATCAGAGAACTGCTCTTTCTGGCGCCACGCCACGCTTGCCGGCAGATAGGACTCGAAGCATTCACGCAGCACGTGTTTTTCCATTTTGCCGTTGCCGCACATTTTGTCCCGCGGGTTGATACGCATCGCCACGTCGAGGAATTTTTTATCCAGGAACGGTACGCGCGCTTCCACGCCCCAGGCGGACATCGCTTTGTTAGCACGGGCGCAGTCGTACATATGCAGCGCCTGCAGCTTACGCACGGTTTCTTCGTGCAGCTCTTTGGCGTTTGGCGCTTTGTGGAAGTACAGGTAGCCGCCGAACACTTCGTCAGAACCTTCGCCAGACAGCACCATCTTGATGCCCATCGCTTTGATTTTACGCGACATCAGGTACATCGGCGTTGAGGCGCGAATGGTGGTCACATCGTAGGTTTCAATGTGATAGATAACATCGCGAATCGCATCCAGGCCTTCCTGCACGGTGAAGTGAATTTCATGGTGCACGGTGCCAAGGTGGTTAGCCACTTCCTGTGCGGCTTTCAGGTCCGGAGAACCTTCCAGACCGACGGCGAAGGAGTGCAGCTGCGGCCACCAGGCTTCAGAGCGTTCCTGATCTTCCACGCGACGGGCGGCGAATTTTTTGGTGATCGCGGAGATAACCGAAGAATCCAGACCACCGGACAGCAGCACGCCGTAAGGAACGTCGGACATCAGGTGACTTTTCACCGATTCTTCCAGCGCCTGACGCAGTTCGTTTTTATCGGTCACGTTGTCTTTGACGGCATCGTAGTCGAACCAGTCACGCTGATAGTACTGACGAATCTCACCGTCTTTGCTCCACAGGTAGCTACCTGCCGGGAACTCTTGAATAGTACGGCATACCGGGGTCAGCGCTTTCATTTCAGAAGCAACGTAGAAGTTCCCGAATTCGTCATGGCCCATGTACAGTGGGATGATACCGATATGATCGCGACCAATCAGATAGGCGTCTTTTTCGCTGTCGTACAGCGCGAAGGCGAACATACCCTGCAGGTCGTCGAGGAACTCAGGGCCTTTTTCCTGGTACAGCGCGAGGATCACTTCGCAGTCTGAGCCGGTCTGGAACTGGTAACGGTCAGCGTATTCCGCACGCAGCGCCTGATGGTTGTAAATTTCGCCGTTGACCGCCAGAGCGTGCGTTTTCTTTTCGTTATACAGCGGCTGCGCGCCGGCGTTGACGTCAACAATCGACAGGCGTTCATGGGCCAGAATCGCTTTGTCGCAGGCATAAATACCGGACCAGTCCGGGCCACGGTGACGCATCAGGCGGGAGAGCTCAAGCGCCTTTTTACGCAGCTCGCCCGCGTCAGTTTTAATATCCAGTACACCGAAAATAGAACACATAGACTTCTCCGTTAACCCTGTGGTGTTGTGCTGCAAAAGTGTGTGGCATTCGCCTTCGTTGAGATAAAAAATGCCGCAAAGGGGGGCGCGGTGCAAGCGTTTTAGCCGCTGTGGGATAAAAAGTGCAACAGGAGTTATTGGATGTTGAAAAATGGTGATTCTATAAGCGAAGTTTTTGACGATTATTCAATAATTCGTGCTTTTTATTAGATGGTGTGATTTTAATGGCGGGTAAATGCAAAAAACCACGTCCGGGGACGTGGTTTTGTTTAGATAATATCGATTTCCGCGACTGACGGATAAATCCAGGATGGCCTGAATGGCATATTGTCGATGTCATCAACGGTAGAGACGCCAGAGAGGACCAGAATCGTTTCCAGCCCGGCCTGGAATCCGGCCAGAATATCGGTGCGTAGATTATCGCCAACGATCACCGTTTGCTCTGAGTGCGCCTGCATCTTGTTAAGTGCGGCGCGAATGATCCACGGACTTGGCTTGCCCACGACGAAGGGTTTGCGGCCAGAGATTTTTTCAATGCCTGCGCAAAGCGCGCCGCATGCCGGATAGTATCCGCGCCCGTGCGTGTCGGGGTTCGTGGCGATGAAGCGTGCACCATTGGCCACGAAGAACGCCGCTTTGTGCATCATTTCCCAGTTAAACGAGCGGGTTTCGCCAACGATAACGAAGTCCGGGTTGACGTCAGTAATGGTGAATCCGGCTTTATACAGTTCATGAATCAGTGCGCCTTCGCCCACCACATAGGCTTTTTTCCCTTCTTGACGACGCAGAAAATCGGCCGTGGCCATGGCGGAGGTATAAAACACGCTGTCAGGAACGTCGATGCCGGCGGTCGCGAAACGGTTTGCTAAATCCTGGCCCGTCTGTGAAGGGTAGTTGGTCAGGCAGAGAAAAGGCATACCTTTATCCAGCACGCGCGCGACGAACTCTGCCGCGCCCGGCACCGCAACGTTATCGTGCATCAGCACGCCGTCAATATCACAGATTACATTCTGAATGGTCATGGACTACCTGGCGTTTGTTTTAAAGAGGCGTAATTATACACGTTATCCTTCAGGCTGCCTTGTCGTTGGCCTGTTCTCTCATTCTTTACGCTTGTTTTCTCAGCTCTTCGAACCATTCAGGGTGTTTTTCTAAGGTCTTAAACAGCAGAATGAGTGGCTTGGGGGGCGCAATTCGCCCCGTTTCATAACGGCTAAAGGCGTTTGCGCCGCCGCCAAATATTTCTGCTGCCTGGCGCTGATCGAGTTCCAGACTTTTTCGTACGCGGGCGATGAACGCAGGGTCAACCTCACGAGCATTGACCTGGCGGTTAAATTCCACCATGCCAGCCATATACGCATCGCCTTCACCTTTGCCAAAGATAATTTCACCGCAGGCGTCACAGTACTGGCCTTTTACGCCGTAAAAAGTTGTTTTATTCCCTTTGTATTCATAGGGGATATTGCGACATTCATGCTTGAGTTCCGCACCACCGCAAAGAGGACATTTCATGCTATAGCTCCTTAAATGACACTATCAGGAGGTTGCCTGATACGATGAATTTTATGGATAGAGGCTGCCCTCTGTAGACCGGGCGATAGACCTCATGCCAGATGGTGTGGTCATGATGCGCCGTCATGCTTTTGTAAAAATCGCTGGTGTTCAGTGCCATAACAACCTCAAGGAGGTCCTGTTTTGACCGAAATCCGATTTGAGACGCGCTGATTAACGCTGTATTTGTGATGCTGACACGACCATTACGGGCCATGTTTTTTAGGATGCTTAAGCGGGTATGCGGCGTTCTCTTTTCCATAAGATTAACCTAAATGCCAAATTTGGCAAATAGGTTAATGGGGGCGGGCGGTGTGTCCAGATACTCTGATATAAAGATTTGCGCCACATCAACAGTTGCAACGCATTACTTGCCGGTTTGCGACTACCCTTCCAGCAAATGCTGTAGCAGGATACCGTTGAGCATCGCGCGTTTGACCAGCGCAAAAGCGCCGATAGCCGAGCGGTGGTCGAGGGTTGAACGAACAACCGGTAGATTCTTGCGAAAGGCCTTTAAAACCTGCGTGTTGATGCAGCCTTCAATGGCGGGCAACAGTACGCGGTCGGCTTCGATGATTTCACCGGCAATCACCACTTTCTGCGGGTTAAACAGGTTGATGGCAATGGCGATGGTTTTTCCCAGATGGCGACCGACGTGTTCAATGACTTCGGTCGCCAGCGGGTCGCCTTTATTGGCGGCTTTGCAGATGGTTTTGATATGGCAGTCATCAAGCGTAACCCGGCTCTGATAGCCCTGTTCGAGCAGATGACGTACGCGTTGTTCGATAGCGGCGTTGGCGGCAACGGTCTCCAGACAACCGAAGTTGCCGCAGTGACAGCGTTCACCGAGCGGGTCGACCTGAATATGACCAATTTCACCGACGTTACCATTACGGCCGATAAAAATGCGCCCGTTGGAGATAATGCCCGCACCGGTGCCGCGATGCACGCGCACCAGAATGGAGTCTTCACAGTCCTGGCTTGCACCAAAGTAGTGCTCGGCCAGCGCCAGGCTGCGGATATCGTGACCGACAAAGCAGGTCACTTTAAAACGTTTTTCCAACGCTTCAACCAGCCGCCAGTTCTCTACCGGAATATGCGGCATATAGCGAATCACGCCGCTCTCCGGGTCAACCAGACCGGGTAAAATGACGGAAATCGCAATCAGCTCGCGGATTTTACGCTGGCACGATTCAATAAAGGTGGCGATGGTATTAAGCAGCGCATGTTCCAGCGTCTCCTGGGTGCGCTCCGGCAGCGGATAATGTTCTTCTGCGACGGCTTTACTGCTCAGATCGTACAGCGTCAGCGTCGTGTCGTGACGGCCCAGGCGCACGCCAATCGCGTGGAAGTTGCGGGTTTCGGTGATGATAGAGATAGCGCGGCGGCCTCCGGTGGAGGCCTGCTGATCGACTTCTTTGATCAGCCCGCGTTCAATAAGCTGACGCGTGATTTTGGTCACGCTGGCGGGAGCAAGCTGGCTTTGCTCGGCAATCTGAATACGCGAGATTGGCCCATGCTGGTCAATCAGGCGGTAAACGGCCGCGCTGTTTAGCTGTTTTACGAGGTCAACATTACCAATTTGAGCTTGTCCGCCTGATGTCATACTTTCTCTTACTTAGTAACGACCTCGTTGCCATTAACGATGGTCTTGATGATGTTAAAGTCGTGCGTAAATGCGGTCAGGTTCGCGACTTTGCCTGGCCCAATGCTGCCAAGGCGTTTGTCGACGCCAATGGCGCGGGCAGGGTAGAGCGTCGCCATGCGCAGCACTTCGTCCAGCGCGATATTCGCGTGCTCGACCAGATTGCGTACACCTTCGATCATCGTCAACGATGAGCCGCTGAGGGTACCGTTCTCATCTACGCAGAGCCCATTGCGGTAGTATATTGTTTTACCGGCAAAAATGAACTGCTCAATATTGGCACCTGCCGGCGCGGTGGCGTCGGTGACCAGGCACAGCTTATCGCCTTTCAGGCGCTTGGCGTTACGGATATTAATAAAGTCGACGTGCAGACCGTCGGCGATAATTCCGCAGTAAATTTCGTTGGCATCGAGAATGGCGCCGGTCAGGCCTGGTTCACGGCCGGACATATACGGCATCGCGTTAAACAGATGCGTAGCAAAGGTAATACCCGCGCGGAAACCGATGCGCGCTTCTTTCGCCGTGGCGTTAGAGTGACCGGCAGAAA
The DNA here is from genome assembly GCF_036759865.1 of Kluyvera genomosp. 2. Taxonomy (NCBI): domain Bacteria; kingdom Pseudomonadati; phylum Pseudomonadota; class Gammaproteobacteria; order Enterobacterales; family Enterobacteriaceae; genus Kluyvera; species Kluyvera genomosp. 2. Next base: position 61,350 of record NZ_JAPKIA010000003.1, on the reverse strand, counting down.
CCACGATACCGGCATTTGCCAGCGCGGTAATGACTTCCGGTTCTACCATTTCGGGTGCCAGGGTGACTTTGGTGATGACGTCGGCGTTATCGCAAAGGAATTTCACCAGCTCAGCATCCGGCTTGCGTACGAAGTCCGGATTGTGGGTGCCTTTTTTCACCAGGTTCAGCCACGGGCCTTCAAGGTGCAGGCCCAGCGCCTGGTTCGGGTGTTTAGCGAGATACTCACGCATCACGCGCACGCCCTGTTTCATCAGATCGTCGCTGGTGGTGATAAGCGTCGGCAGGAAGTTTGTGCAGCCCGACTTTTCGTTGGCTTTTTGCATAATTTCCAGCGTTTCAACGGTAACCGCCTCGGCGGTATCGTTGAACTGTACGCCGCCGCAGCCGTTAAGCTGAACGTCGATAAAGCCCGGGGCGATAATGGCGCCATTAACGGAACGCTGTTCGACGTTCGCGGGTACATCAGCCAGTGGGCAAACACGTTCAATAAGGCCATTGGCGATGATAATCGCATGGTCATCCAGAATTTCGTGACCGGTAAAGATCCGGCCATGGGTTAATGCATACATTACGACCCCCGGTATTCAAAAAATGTTGTCCCGCGACGGAGCGCGGGACGATAATACATTACAGACCTTTAATATTTTCAGCTTCTAATTCAGTGAAATATTTCAGGGTCTTCACCTTCAGTTCCATCGTGGATGGTTCGTCACAGACGATCAGTGATTTCGGGTGCAGCTGCAGACAGGTAATGGTCCACATGTGGTTAACGTTGCCTTCTACCGCCTGCTGCAGCGCCAGCGCTTTCGTTGCGCCCTGCACCAGAATCATCACTTCTTCGGCATCCAGCAGAGTACCCACGCCCACGGTCAGCGCATATTTAGGCACCAGCGCTACGTCGCCATCGAAGAAGCGAGAGTTGGCTACGCGCGTTTCGTGAGTCAGCGTTTTGATACGGGTACGCGAAGAGAGCGAAGACGCTGGCTCGTTGAACGCGATGTGACCGTCGTTACCCACGCCGCCCATAAACAGGTGGATTTTACCGTAAGAGCGGATTTTTTCTTCGTAGCGGCGGCATTCGGCATCCACGTCCGGCGCGTTACCGTTCAGCAGGTTGATATTTTCTTCAGGAATATCGATGTGATCGAAGAAGTTACGGTGCATGAAGCTGTAGTAGCTTTCCGGATGCTCTTTCGGCAGGCCAACATATTCGTCCATGTTGAAGGTGACGACGTGCTTGAAGCTAACCTGGCCCGCTTTATGCATTTCGACTAAGACTTTATAAGTCGCCAGCGGGGTACCGCCGGTTGGCAGGCCGAGGACAAACGGGCGGTCGGCGGTGGGTTTAAACGCATTGATGCGGTTAACGATGTGGCGAGCAGCCCATTTGCCGACTTGTTCAGCGTTAACGAGAGGAATCAGTCTCATTCTTCACCTCAAAATGTAAAATGTAAGAAGTTGGCGGATGGCGTCTCCGTGCACTCTCTAAGCGTAACCTGTTTGCATCGATAGGGAGCAATCCGTTTTGATTTTTTGAATGATAAAATAAGTTTTCAGTGTTAGCCAGTAAAAGGGAGTGGTGATAACAATATTTGGTGACTGTAGTCACAAAAAACACGTGTTTAATTTGCGATACGAATTAAACTTTCACACACTCTGATGCCTGAACAGGTGTGTATGCAGTTTACAAGACATCACAGTGTCATGCTTTTTTACACAATAAAAAATGGCTTAAATGAGCCGTGTCGGGGTCTCGTAGGGGGAATAAGATGAATATTTTAGGTTTTTTCCAGCGACTAGGTAGGGCCTTACAGCTCCCTATCGCCGTGCTGCCGGTGGCGGCGCTGTTGCTGCGATTCGGTCAGCCAGATTTACTGAACGTTGCGTTTATTGCGCAGGCCGGTGGGTCTATCTTTGATAACCTGGCGCTAATCTTCGCTATCGGTGTGGCATCCAGCTGGTCGAAAGACAACGCGGGTTCGGCAGCGCTGGCGGGCGCAGTAGGTTATTTCGTATTGACCAAAGCAATGGTTACCATCAACCCAGCGATTAACATGGGGGTACTGGCCGGTATCATCACCGGTCTGGTTGCGGGTGCGACGTACAACCGTTGGGCGGGCATCAAACTGCCTGACTTCCTGAGCTTCTTCGGCGGTAAACGTTTCGTGCCGATCGCCACCGGTTTCTTCTGCCTGGTGCTGGCTGCTATCTTCGGCTACGTGTGGCCGCCGGTGCAGAACGCCATCCACGCAGGTGGTGAATGGATCGTGGGCGCTGGCGCGCTGGGCTCCGGTATCTTTGGTTTCATTAACCGTCTGCTGATCCCAACCGGTCTGCATCAGGTGCTGAACACTATCGCCTGGTTCCAGATTGGTGAATTCACCAACGCGGCGGGTGCGGTCTTCCACGGTGACATCAACCGCTTCTATGCGGGTGACGGCACTGCGGGGATGTTCATGTCCGGCTTCTTCCCGATCATGATGTTCGGTCTACCGGGTGCGGCGCTGGCGATGTACTTCGCAGCACCGAAAGCACGTCGTCCGATGGTTGGCGGTATGCTGCTGTCCGTCGCGGTCACTGCGTTCCTGACCGGTGTGACCGAGCCGCTGGAATTCCTGTTCATGTTCCTGGCACCGGTACTGTACCTCCTGCACGCGATTCTGACCGGCGTAAGCCTGTTTATCGCTACGCTGCTGGGTATTCACGCGGGCTTCTCCTTCTCCGCTGGCGCCATCGACTACGTGTTGATGTACAGCCTGCCGGCAGCAAGTAAGAACGTCTGGATGCTGGTGGTAATGGGTCTGGTGTTCTTCGTTATCTACTTCGTACTGTTCAGCGTGGTTATCCGCATGTTTAACCTGAAAACGCCCGGCCGTGAAGATAAAGACGACAGCGTGGTAACTGAAGAAGCAAACAGCAACACCGAAGAAGGCTTGAACCAGCTGGCCACTAACTACATTGCCGCCGTAGGGGGCACTGACAACCTGAAAGCGATTGACGCCTGCATTACCCGTCTGCGCTTGACCGTTGCTGACTCTGCGAAAGTGAACGATGCCGTATGTAAACGTCTCGGCGCCTCCGGCGTAGTGAAACTGAACAAGCAAACCATCCAGGTTATCGTGGGTGCGAAAGCGGAATCTATCGGCGACGCCATGAAGAAAGTGGTTGCGCGTGGCCCGGTTGCCGCAGCGGCAGCGGACAGCGCTGCACCGGCAGCACCGGCGGCGGCAAAACCGCAGGCTGTGGCGAATGCCGCAACCGTAGAAACCCTGGTTTCTCCGATTACCGGTGATGTGGTGGCGCTGGAGCAGGTACCTGATGAAGCGTTCGCCAGCAAAGCGGTTGGTGACGGCGTCGCGGTGAAACCGACGGACAAAATTGTCGTTTCCCCGGCTGCGGGCACCATTGTGAAAATCTTCAACACTAACCATGCGTTCTGTCTGGAAACAGACAAAGGTGCGGAAATCGTTGTCCATATGGGTATCGATACCGTTGCGCTGGAAGGGAAAGGCTTTAAACGCCTGGTTGAAGAAGGTGCGGAAGTGACGGCAGGCCAGCCTATCCTGGAAATGGATCTGGACTTCCTGAACGCGAACGCGCGTTCAATGATTAGCCCGGTGGTGTGCAGCAACAGCGATGATTTCGGCGGCCTGGTGATTAAGGCTGAAGGTCACGTCGTTGCAGGGCAAACGCCGCTGTATGAGATTAAAGGTAAGTAATCGCTCCTGAGTAAAGTAGATTAATGCCTTAAGCGGCGGGGGGAGATCCTCCGCCGCTTTTTTTTGTCGTAAATCCCCCCATATACACCAGAGAGACGCCATTTTTGTGCAACTAATAGTTGTCTCTTAGCGCCGCTTATAAGATCATGTGCCGTTATACGTTGTTTACGCTTTGAGGAATCCAAGATGAGTGAGGCTGAAGCCCGCCCGACTAACTTTATTCGTCAGATCATTGATGAAGATCTGGCTACCGGTAAGCACACCACGGTGCATACCCGTTTTCCGCCAGAGCCGAATGGTTATCTGCACATCGGCCATGCGAAATCCATCTGCCTGAACTTCGGCATTGCGCAAGACTACCAGGGCCAGTGCAACCTGCGTTTCGATGACACCAACCCGGTCAAAGAAGACATCGAATACGTTGACTCCATCAAAAATGACGTCGAGTGGTTAGGTTTTCACTGGTCTGGCAACGTTCGCTATTCCTCGGATTACTTCGATCAGCTGCACGCATACGCGGTAGAGCTCATCAATAAAGGCCTGGCCTACGTTGACGAGCTGACCCCAGAACAGATCCGCGAGTACCGCGGCACGCTAACCGCACCGGGTAAAAACAGCCCGTTCCGCGATCGCAGCGTGGAAGAGAACCTGGCGCTGTTCGAAAAAATGCGTACCGGCGGCTTTGCGGAAGGTACCGCCTGTCTGCGCGCGAAAATCGATATGGCGTCGCCGTTTATCGTCATGCGCGATCCGGTGCTGTACCGCATTAAATTTGCCGATCACCACCAGACCGGCACCAAGTGGTGCATCTACCCGATGTACGACTTTACCCACTGCATCAGCGATGCCCTGGAAGGCATTACCCACTCGCTGTGTACGCTGGAATTCCAGGACAACCGTCGTCTGTACGACTGGGTACTGGACAACATTTCCATTCCGGTTCACCCGCGTCAGTATGAATTCTCGCGCCTGAATCTGGAATACACCGTGATGTCCAAGCGCAAGCTGAACCAGCTGGTCATGGAAAAACACGTAGAAGGTTGGGACGACCCGCGTATGCCGACCATCTCCGGTCTGCGTCGTCGTGGCTACACCGCCGCGTCCATCCGTGAGTTCTGTAAACGCATCGGCGTGACCAAGCAGGACAACACCATTGAGATGGCATCGCTGGAATCCTGCATTCGCGAAGATCTGAACGAAAATGCGCCGCGCGCGATGGCGGTTATCGATCCGGTTAAGCTGGTTATCGAAAACTACCCGCAGGGCGAAAGCGAAATGGTCGCCATGCCTAACCATCCGAATAAGCCGGAGATGGGCAGCCGCGACGTGCCGTTCAGTGCGGAAATCTGGATCGATCGCGCCGACTTCCGTGAAGAAGCGAACAAACAGTACAAGCGTCTGGTGATGGGCAAAGAAGTTCGCCTGCGTAACGCCTACGTCGTGAAAGCAGAACGCGTGGAGAAAGATGCTGAAGGCAATATCACCACCATCTTCTGCACCTACGATGCCGATACCCTGAGCAAAGATCCGGCCGATGGTCGCAAGGTGAAGGGCGTTATTCACTGGGTGAGCGCCGCGCATGCGCTACCGGTAGAAATTCGTCTGTATGACCGTCTGTTCAGCGTGCCGAATCCGGGCGCTGCGGAAGACTTCCTCGCGGTGATGAACCCTGAGTCGCTGGTCATCAAGCAGGGCTATGCCGAACCGTCTCTGCAGGCCGCAGAGGCCGGTAAAGCGTATCAGTTTGAGCGTGAGGGGTACTTCTGTCTCGACAGCCGCTACACCACCGCGGATAAACTGGTCTTTAACCGTACCGTCGGTTTACGTGATACCTGGGCGGGCTAAGCTCAGTCAGCAGAATAAAAAACGCCGCTTTTGCGGCGTTTTTTTTACGCCAGAATCAGGAGGGCAATTTTGTCCCCGTATCGTTCATGATGACTTATCATTTCGCAGAGCGAATTAATAGTAATATCCTGGGTCTGATACGTTCGTTTTTTTTCACAACTCCCATCACACATTCTGAATGTAAACGGTCTCATTAACATTCCACTCAGGCCCCGCAAGGGTTGGCGTGGATAAATGTTAATAACGCATTACGTTACACATTGAAACCAAATATGTGCGCTTTGTCATAATCCTGCACTCTTGTTGCGGAAAAGGATTGATAATTCGCGTCGCGAAAAATAGTCTATCCGTGTACTAAATATCTTTTTCCAGAAGTTCATTTTTTTTAAGTTTTATTTTTTGCCTCTGCTTTGCGGCGGCATTTTAAAAGTCAAAGAGGATATAACTATGCGTACGTTTAGTGGCAAACGTAGTACGCTGGCGCTGGCTATCGCCGGTGTGACAGCTCTCTCAGGTTTTGCAATGACCCCGGAAGCCAAAGCGGAAGGGTTTATTGATGATTCAACATTGACCGGTGGCGTCTATTACTGGCAGCGTGAACGTGACCGTAAAGATGTGACCGACCACGACAAATATAAAACCAACCTTTCCCACTCCACCTGGAACGCTAACCTTGATTTCCAGTCTGGCTATGCGGCTGACATGTTCGGTATTGATATTGCGGCGTTTACCGCAATTGAAATGGCGGAAAGCAGCGAAAGTGGCCACCCGAACGAAATTGCCTTCTCGTCGAAAAACAAAGGTTACAGCGAAGATTACAGCGGCGATAAGAGCGGTATCAGCCTGTATAAAGCGGCAGCTAAATTTAAACTGGGCCCAACCTGGGCACGTGCCGGTTACATTCAGCCAACCGGTCAAACCCTGCTGGCGCCGCACTGGAGCTTTATGCCGGGTACCTATCAGGGTGCTGAAGCCGGGGCGAATTTCGACTACGGCGACAACGGTGCGCTGAGCTTCTCGTACATGTGGACCAACGAGTATAAAGCGCCGTGGCACCTGGAGATGGACGACTTCTATCAGGCCGATAAGAAGACCAAGGTTGATTATCTGCACTCCGTTGGTGCGAAATATGATTTCAAAAACAACCTGGTGCTGGAAGCAGCATTCGGTCAGGCGGAAGGGTATGTTGATCAGTACTTCGCCAAAGCCAGCTACAAGTTTGATATTCCTGGCGGCCCGCTGACCACCAGCTACCAGTTCTACGGTACGCGCGACAAGGTTAACGACGGCAGCGTAAACGATATCTATGATGGCACCGCCTGGCTGCAGGCGCTGACATTCGGCTACAAGCTGAACGAAGTCTTTGACTTCCGCCTGGAAGGGACCTGGGTTAAGGCCGACGGTCAGCAGGGTTACTTCCTGCAACGTATGACCCCGACCTACGCATCGTCCAACGGTCGTCTGGATATCTGGTGGGATAACCGTTCTGACTTCAACGCCAACGGCGAAAAGGCGGTCTTCTTCGGTACCATGTATGACCTGAAGAACTGGAACCTGCCGGGCTGGGCAGTAGGGGCTTCCTATGTCTATGCATGGGATGCGAAGCCAGCGACCTGGCAGAGCAACCCGGATGCTTACTACAACAAAAACAACACTATCAGAGAGTCTGCATACAGTCTGGATGCGATGTACACCGTACAGGAAGGCCGCGCGAAGGGTACGCTCTTCAAACTGCATTTCACTCAGTATGACAACCACTCCGATATCCCGAGCTGGGGCGGTGGTTACGGCAACATCTTCCAGGATGAGCGCGACGTGAAATTCATGGTTATCGCTCCGTTCACTATTTTCTGATGCATGATGCGGCAGGGGGAGACCTCTGCCGCCGCTAAGAGGCTCATCGTATGAAAAAACTGATTATGGTTGCTCTGATGGCCGCAGGGCTGACCGCCTGTGTTCAGCCGCCAGCGCCAAAAGAAGACAGCAAGCTGAAGGATGCCTACAGCGCCTGTATTAACACCGCGCAGGGTAATCCGGATAAAATCGAAGCCTGCCAAAGCGTGCTGAACGTGCTGAAACAAGAGAAGCAGCACCAGCAGTTTGCTAACCAGGAAAGCGTGCGCGTGCTGGATTATCAGCAGTGCATTCAGGCAACCCGTACCGGTAACGACCAGGCGGTAAAAGCCAAATGCGATAAAATGTGGCAGGAAATTCGCAGCAACAATACTCCTGCGCAAAAATAAATATTCCGCCACGCTAATCACTGAAAAAACCGCTGCTTGCAGCGGTTTTTTTATGGCCAATATCTGACGGCAGGCGAAAAAAAACCAGCGGATAGCGCTGGTTTTTAACGAAGACGATGCGTTATTTTTCTACGGCGTCGTGAGCGTGTTCATCTTCACGGCAGTCGCCTTCAGCGCAGTGGCCGTACAGATAAAGACTATGGTTAGTCAGGCGAATACCGTGCTTCGCGGCGATTTCACGCTGGCGAGCTTCAATGGAATCATCGCTGAACTCGATCACTTTCCCGCAATCAAGGCAGATCAGGTGATCGTGGTGATGCTGCTGGGTCAGTTCGAAAACGGATTTGCCGCCTTCAAAGTTATGACGGGTAACGATGCCAGCATCGTCAAACTGGTTCAGGACGCGGTAAACCGTCGCCAGACCAATTTCTTCACCCATGTCGATCAGGCGTTTGTATAAGTCTTCCGCACTGACATGGTGGTTGTCCGGCCCCTGAAGCACTTCCAGGATCTTTAACCGTGGAAGTGTGACTTTCAGGCCAGCCTTCTTTAATGCGGTATTATTGTCAGTCATGCGGAATCTGTCCTGTTGCTAAACGATTAACTTCCATCAGCGAAAGTATCACAGAGAATTCACCCGTTTTAATGCGTCTCATTATAGAATGACCCTATTGAAATGAAAACAGCAAGACTTGGGTAAACTAAGCTTTCAAAAACGAGGCTTCATCGACAAACTCCCGATGAGACCGCGCTAAATCAGAAGATATTGTACAGGTATGCGCTAAAAAGTTAAAAAAATGTAGCTATTATTTTGATTGCTTTTACCTATTAATGAGGCGCAATTTCATAATTGCGCCTCATTATCATCAGGCGTTTTTAATTTCGTCCAGGTGCAGTTCTTCCGCGACCTGTTTAACCCATTTTTCAACGCGCTCTGCGGTCAGCTCCGGCTGACGATCTTCGTCAATGGCCAGACCGACAAAGTGGTCGTCATCGGCCAGACCTTTAGAGGCTTCAAAATGGTAGCCCGCGGTCGGCCAGTGGCCGACGATGGTGGCGCCGTTTGGTTCAATGATGTCACGGATGGTGCCCAGCGCATCGCAGAAGTATTCCGCATAATCTTCCTGATCGCCGCAGCCGAACAGCGCAACCAGCTTACCGTTGAAGTCCACTTCTTCCAGTGATGGGAAGAAATCATCCCAGTCGCACTGTGCTTCACCGTAGTACCAGGTCGGGATACCCAGCAGCAGGATATCGTAGCCCGCCAGGTCTTCTTTGCTGCTCTTGGCAATGTCGTGAACGTCTGCGACATCTTTACCAAGCTGTTTTTGAATCATTTTTGCGATATTTTCGGTGTTCCCGGTGTCGCTACCGAAGAAGATGCCAACGATTGCCATGAGTAAAATAACCTCTTGAAACTTAATGATATGGTGGTGGCTTATTGCCCACAGATAAGGGCAATCATAGCAGAACAGAGAAGCGTGCGGAAACAGCTATCGTGCCGGACTGCACACTCTGCTACATGAAAGTGTGTTCTGGGGGATTTTTCAGACGTTCCCCTGTCCGTGCAACAGGGCTAACTGGCTCATCAGAATTTCTTCGATGAGTTCGCTACGGCTCATGTCACGGGCAGTTGCCAGCTCGTTAAGCGCATCAACGGCGTCGCTGTTCAGTTTGAGCTCGACGCGCTTAAGCCCGCGAACTTTATCGCGTTTGAGCTGATTGCGCTTATTAATGCGGAGCTGTTCGTCACGCGAAAGCGGATTGGTTTTGGGTCTTCCCGGCCGACGCTCATTTGCGAACAAATCTAATGTCGTACGGTCCGTTTGTTCTTTTGCCATGGTTCAGAGTGACTTCGGGGAAACAAGCTACCGGGCGGTGCCCGATGCAGACAGCGCGCAATCATACAACAGTGGGGCCCGCACGCCAACGACCACGGCCATTCTGACGCGCGGTCGATGCATTTTTAATCACTCTGCGAGGTAGCGGCGGATGGCACGCAGTACCGCATCCGGTTTTTCCGCGTGCACCCAGTGTCCTGCACCGGCAATGACGTGCGCTCTGGCCTGCGGGAACTGGGCGAGCAGATCGGCGCGGTAGGCTTCCGTAACGTACGGCGAGTTGCCGCCGGGAATAAACAGTGCCGGATGATCCCAGGCCGGAATGGCCTCCCAGCCCACGATATGCGGGTATTGTTCCCACAGCACCGGTACGTTAAAGCGCCAACCGCCGTCAACGAACGACTTCAGCAGGAATTGAATGACGCCCTCTTCATGCAAATACTCGCGCATGACCGTTGCCGCTTGTTGGCGAGTGGCAACTCCGGCGCTGGTGACGGCGTTAATGGCGGCAAAAATCTCATCGTGACGGCGCACGTGGTAGTCCACCGGCGCAATATCGATCGCGACCAGGCGGTCAATCCGCTCCGGAGCCAGCGCGGTCATCGCCATGACGGCTTTACCGCCCATGGAATGGCCAATCAGCGTGGCTTTTTCAATCTGGTTGGCGTCCAGGGTATCCAGCAGATCCTGCGCCATGGCCGGATAGTTCATCTCGTCGGCGCGAGGCGACAATCCGTGGTTACGCATATCGACCTGAATGATGTCGTGGTCAGAAACCAGGTCACGCGCCAGGATGCCCAGGTTATCCAGGCTGCCGAACAGGCCGTGAACCAGAACGATGGGGGAATTATTGTGCAGGTTTTGTGCAGTTTGCGCTCGGAAATTCAATTTCATAGCAAAGTTCTTTTTTTCGCATTGTCGGGTTAGGGTATCATGTTGAGCATTCTAACGCGCAGGGGGAAGTGAGGAACTCATCCGAATTTTGCCGTCCCCCTGGTTTGGCGCTACCCGCTGTTGGGTTTTGACTTTATAATCCCAATAAACTGTATACAGAAAAATAATTGCACCGGATTAAGATGAAAACGATCGAAGTTGATGACGAGCTCTATCGCTATATTGCAGCCCACACTCTGCGCATTGGCGAGAGCGCGTCCGACATTTTACGGCGTATGCTGAAATTCTCCGCCGCTTCCCAGCCGGCAGCCGCTGCTGTCGCGCCGGTCGTCAAAGCCGAACCCGTTGCCGCTCCGGCTCCGGCGGCTACCCCCGTTGCTGAGGTAAAAGCGGTCAAAACCGCCAAAGATAAAGTTCGCGCCATGCGCGAGCTGCTGCTTTCTGACGAATACGCTGAGCAGAAAAAGGCGGTAAATCGCTTTATGCTGGTGCTGACCACGCTCTATTCGCTGGACAACCAGGCGTTCGCCGAAGCCACCGAATCCCTTCACGGCCGTACCCGCGTCTACTTTGCCGAAAATGAGCAAACGCTGCTGAAAAACGGCAACCAGACCAAACCGAAACAGGTTCCGGATACGCCATACTGGGTTATCACTAATACCAATACGGGCCGTAAATGCAGCATGGTCGAACACATCATGCAGTCAATGCAATTCCCGGCGGAATTGATTGAAAAGGTTTGCGGTACCATCTAATACTGACAATCTAACCCTTGCATAAGAAGGACCAGGCAATGGCAAACCATACCCGTGCGGGTCAACCCGCACAGCAGAGTGATTTGATCAACGTCGCTCAACTGACTGCGCAGTACTACGTGCTGCAGCCGGACGTGAGCAATGCGGAACATGCGGTGAAATTCGGGACCTCCGGTCACCGCGGTAGTGCAGGTCGTCACAGCTTCAATGAAAAGCATATTTTGGCCATTGCCCAGGCGATTGCTGAAGAGCGCGCGAAAAACGGAATTTCGGGCCCATGCTTCGTCGGGAAGGATACGCACGCGCTCTCTGAGCCGGCGTTTATCTCCGTTCTTGAAGTGTTAGCCGCCAATGGGGTGGATGTTATTGTGCAGGAAGACAATGGTTTCACGCCGACACCGGCGGTTTCCAACGCTATCCTGGTACACAATAAAAAAGGCGGCCCGCTGGCTGACGGCATTGTGATTACGCCGTCCCACAACCCGCCGGAAGACGGTGGCATCAAGTACAACCCGCCAAACGGTGGTCCGGCTGATACCAACGTCACTAAAGTGGTTGAAGACCGCGCCAATGCGCTGCTCGCCGCCGATCTGGCTGGCGTTAAGCGTATTTCTTATGATGCCGCGCTGGCCTCGGGTCACGTGAAAGAAGTGGATCTGGTGCAGCCGTTTGTTGAAGGGCTGGCGGATATCGTCGATATGGCGGCTATCCAGAAAGCCGGTCTGACGCTGGGCGTCGATCCTCTCGGCGGCTCCGGTATTGAATACTGGAAACGTATCGCGAAGCACTACAACCTGAACCTGACTATCGTCAACGATCACGTTGACCAGACGTTCCGCTTTATGCACCTCGACAAAGACGGCGCTATCCGTATGGACTGTTCCTCCGAGTGTGCGATGGCTGGCCTGCTGGCGCTGCGCGATAAGTTTGATCTGGCGTTCGCCAATGACCCGGACTACGACCGTCACGGTATCGTGACTCCGGCAGGGCTGATGAACCCGAACCACTACCTGGCGGTGGCCATCAACTACCTGTTCCAGCACCGTCCTCAGTGGGGCAAAGAGGTCGCGGTCGGTAAAACGCTGGTCTCTTCCGCTATGATTGACCGCGTGGTGAACGACCTGGGGCGTAAGCTGGTAGAAGTACCGGTGGGCTTCAAATGGTTTGTTGACGGTCTGTTTGACGGTAGCTTCGGCTTTGGCGGTGAAGAGAGCGCGGGCGCGTCTTTCCTGCGTTTCGACGGCACGCCGTGGTCAACCGATAAAGACGGCATCATCATGTGCCTGCTGGCGGCAGAAATTACCGCCGTTACCGGTAAGAATCCGCAGGAGCACTACAACGAGCTGGCCGCACGCTTCGGTGCGCCGAGCTACAACCGTTTGCAGGCTAGCGCAACGTCCGCACAGAAAGCGGCGCTGTCTAAGCTCTCTCCGGAAATGGTAAGCGCCAGCACGCTGGCGGGCGATCCGATCACCGCTCGTCTGACGGCTGCGCCGGGTAACGGTGCGTCAATCGGCGGTCTGAAAGTCATGACTGACAACGGCTGGTTCGCTGCGCGTCCGTCCGGTACGGAAGATGCCTACAAAATTTACTGCGAAAGCTTCCTTGGCGCTGAGCATCGTCAGCAGATCGAGAAAGAAGCGGTTGAAATTGTTAGCGAAGTACTGAAAAACGCCTGATGGCGCTTCGCTTATCTGGCCTACGTCTCCTGTAGGCCTGTACTCTGAGGAGCCGAAAGGCTCCTTTTTTGATCACGCGGTGTGCTGATGGCAGGTTAAGGTCTGGCAATCGAGACGCACGACGCAAACAGCCTTCATCATGTCCTCCCGATAGTCAAAGGATTGCCCCGGCGCCGACTGACGCATGATCGCGTCCAGCCCGCGTATCATCTCTTCACGGTCATGTAAGATAGTCGCCCGGCCGCTGGCGATGATACTGGAATACGCGAAGCTAAAATCACAGGCCTCTGGTGCCGGAATTAACCCGTGATCGCCATCGATTTCAAGGCTGATGTGCGGGTCTTTACGCAGTAAACGCATCTTTTTGCCGGTGCGGGCACCGTGGAAAAAGAACGTCCAGCGTTCGTCCTCATAGGTATAACCAAAGTTGACCGGCACAATATACGGGCTGCGCTCGTCGTTAAGCGCGATGCGGCAAATTTGCTGGCGTTGAATCAGGGGAATGATTTTTTCTGCGGTGCTGATGATGCGTTCGGGATTGCTCATGATGGCTGTCTTATCACAAAGAAGGGGCCGGGCTGCAGGGGGACTACAGCCCGGCCGGATGATTAACCGTGTTTGTTTTTCAATTCAAAGCGCGGTGATACCAGACCGTACAGCGTCCAGCCGAGGAAGGTCACGATGGAACCGTACAGCATCGCTTCTTCGCCGGAAGAGAACAGGGCGTAGAAGCTGTACATCGCGCCGATAAACGCCACGATGTTAGCCATACGCGCTTTGCCCGCCGGTACGTTTGCCATCCGCTGGATAATCGCCAGCGCCGCCATCGACAGGATGTACGGAATGATGTTGGTCACCACCGCCAGGTTAACCAGTACGTTAAACTGGTTGTTCAGCGACGGGCTGATGGTCATCAGCGATAGGCCAGACTGAATAATCACAATCACCAGCATGCCTTTCACCGGTGCATCTGCATGGCTGACCTGTGAAAAGACTTTCGGGAAGTAGCCTTCGTCCGCAGAGGATTTGAAGACCTGGGCGATGGTGAACTGCCAGCCGAGCAGCGAACCGCAGCAGGACATCACCATCAGCGCCATGATCACTTTACCGACTTCCGGCGTGAACATCTGCGCAAAGGCCAGGCCAAACGGTGCGGTTGAGTTGGCCAGATCCATGTTTGGCACAATCCCGGCAATCACGTTGGTGGAAATGATGTAAATCACCGCAGCCCCCAACGTCCCGCCGAGTACGGCGATCGGGACGTTACGTTCCGGGTTTTCAACCACGTCGGCGTTGGCGCAGGCCGATTCCAGACCGAGGAAGGCCCACAGCGTCATGGCGATAGACGAGCCAACGGCGCTAAAGAACGGTACGTGATGCGGGTTCCAGGATTCGACATACATGGTCGGGCTGAACCAGAACCAACCGATGACGCACAGGCCGACAACCGGGATAATCACCCCCCAGACGGTAATGCTGCTGATCTGCCCGGTAATACGTGCACCGCCAAAGTTGGCGACCGTACAGATCCACAGGACACCGATGGTGGCCAGCCCGATTTGCACCGGGCTCAGCGTGGCACCGAAGAGCTCGGTGCCGTAACCCACAGCGGAGATAGCAATCGCCACGTTGGCAATCAGCAGTGAAACCCCGTAGGTATAGTTGGCCATAAAGTTGCCAGACTTACCAAAGGCATACTCGGCGTAGCCGCCCATGCCCCCGGATTTCTTACTGAACATCCCGCACTTAGCGAAGGCCCAGGCCAGCGCCATCGAACCGACGGCGGTGACCAGCCAGGAGATAATGGAGATGGTGCCGACTTCAGCGAGTTTGGTGGGCAGCATAATGATACCGGAGCCCATCATGTTCACCATCGTCAGGATGGTGAGCTGAACAACACCCATCTTATTTTTGGCTGTGCTCATAATTTCTCCCCTTTCAGCAGCGCCGGTTGCGGCTGCTGAGTCTTAATCACGTTGCACCACACTTCTTTGCGGCCATCATGTTCCTGGATATATACCCCTTGCAGTTCTGGCGCGAAGCCCGGCAGCAGGTTGATCCCTTCTTCCAGCGCTTTGAAGTAGCGCAGTACGGAATCACCCCAGATTTCGCCCGGGACAACGCACAGCACGCCAGGAGGATACGGCAGAGCACCTTCTGCGGCGATTTTGCCTTCCGCCATGGACAGCGGCACCAAATCGACTTCGCCACGGATATAAGCGAAGTTGGCTTCCTGCGGGTTCATGCTGACGCGCGGGAAGTGTGATTTACGGAACATCTCTTTCTGCAGCTGTTTCACGTTATGGCGGGCGTACAGGTTATGCATTTCCTGGCACAGTTGGCGCAGGGTGTAGCCTTCGTAACGATCTTTATGCTGCCCGTACAGCGACGGCAGAACGTCTTTCAGCGGCGCATCGGCTTCCAGCAGCGTTTCAAAGCGCACCAACAGCGCAACCAGCTGCTGCAGTTTGGCCATATCTTCGGCCGGTGTCAGCAGGAACAGGATAGAGTTGAGGTCGCATTTTTCCGGCACTACGCCGTGTTCGCGCAGGTAGTTCGCCAGAATGGTTGCCGGTACGCCGAAGGTGTCGTATTCGCCGTTGCCGTCAATCCCCGGCGTGGTCAGCAGGAGTTTGCAAGGGTCGACGAAATACTGATGTTCGGCGTAGCCTTCAAAACCATGCCAGCGTTCGCCCGGTACGAAGTGGAAGAAGCGCAGATCGTTAGCAATCTGCTCGGTCGGCCAGGACTGCCACGGTTTGCCGTCAACGTCGTTAGGCACAAACGGGCGAATATGGCGGCAGTTGTCGAGAATCAGCTTACGTGCTTCGATACCGTTCGCGACGCAGTCCATCCACATATTGCGGCCGGCCTGGCCTTCATGCATTTTGGCGTTCACGTCCAGCGCGGCAAACAGCGGGTAGAACGGGCTGGTGGACGCGTGCATCATAAAGGCGTTGTTCAGACGTTTGTGCGGAACATAACGCTGCTGGCCTTTAATATGGCTGTCTTTTTTATGAATTTGCGAGGTCTGGGAGAAACCAGCCTGCTGTTTATGCACCGACTGGGTGACCAGAATACCCGGATCGTTCTCGTTGAGTTCAAGCAGCAGCGGCGAGCAGTCGGCCATCATCGGAATAAACTGTTCGTAGCCTACCCACGCGGAGTCGAACAGGATGTAATCGCACAGGTGACCAATTTTATCAACGACCTGACGTGCGTTGTAAATGGTGCCGTCGTAGGTCCCTAACTGAATGACCGCCAGACGGAACGGGCGCTCGTTGCGCGCGCGGTTCGGTGCAACTTCGGCAACCAGCTCACGCAGGTAGCGTTCTTCAAAGCAGTGGGCATCAATACCGCCGATAAAGCCGTACGGGTTACGTGCGGTTTCCAGATACACCGGCGTTGCACCAGCCTGCAGCAGCGCGCCGTGGTGGTTTGATTTGTGGTTATTACGGTCAAACAGCACCAAATCGCCCGGGGTCAGCAGCGCATTCAGCACCACTTTGTTAGACGAAGAGGTCCCGTTCAGTACGAAGTAGGTTTTATCCGCGTTAAAGACTTTGGCTGCGTGCTGTTGGGCAATGCACGGTGCGCCTTCGTGGATCAGCAGGTCACCCATCGCGACGTCGGCGTTGCACAGGTCGGAGCGGAAAAGCGTTTCACCAAAGTATTCAACGAATTGGTTACCGGCAGGGTGACGGCGGAAGAATTCACCGCCCTGGTGCCCCGGGCAGTCAAACGCGCTGTTGCCCTGTGCTACGTAGTCGACCAGTGCGCTGAAGAACGGTGGGCGCAGATTCACTTCATATTTGTGCGCAGCGGCTTCCAGCTGGCGGCCGTAGAAGTCGTTACGGGTTTCATCGTGCTCAAATACCCCTTGAATACGTGAGAGATATTCAGAAGGAACGATTTGATCTTTATTAATAGCAATGAAGACGGGCAGGTTATAACCCGTGGCA
The DNA here is from genome assembly GCF_036759865.1 of Kluyvera genomosp. 2. Lineage (NCBI taxonomy): Bacteria > Pseudomonadati > Pseudomonadota > Gammaproteobacteria > Enterobacterales > Enterobacteriaceae > Kluyvera > Kluyvera genomosp. 2. The sequence goes on along the minus strand of NZ_JAPKIA010000003.1, from coordinate 44,410 downwards.
TCTATTTCATCGAGTTTACCGCACTCAACGTCTTCAATTGATAATACGGCGGCCGCGACATCAATAAAGTGGGTGTCACAGGTATTGATAATACTGCGCTGGGTAGTAAAGCAGTCCGGGCATGAACGACTTACGGCAATTTTTAATTCAGACATTTTTCGACTCTTCATTTTAGGTAATAGCAGTCCGTCAATTACTCAAAAGAGAAATTGATATCGCCGGAAAAAAAGCAAGACGATCCCGCTGACACTAAAATCAGGGCGTTGCTTTTTTCAGAATATGGCAAACCCAACCGGTCCGGTGGCCGGAAGAAACAGGTTTGTCAGAGCGAGCGCTGGCAGCAGGCGGTATGCCTGTATTTACAAGGAAATACTGCGAGGCGCCCGAAGTCGGAAGACTTATCGGGCGTTAAAGAAGTGAAAGTCGAAGCTATTACGGTGGGCAAACATCATAATATGTGTTGTCCGCCGGATATGGGGCATTTGTCGGTTATTATTTTCCATTTCGTATCCCTCCGATGAATATCTTAAGGCGGAGTCATTTTATCTCTGATAAGGCGTAAAACTGTGAGGTTGATCAACAATAGGAGATCATTCATAAAATAATCAATTATTGGTAGGTGGTGTGCCAGGATAAAATGCTGTTTTGTTGAGATGTTGTAAACAACTTGTATTTTATTTATTTAAAGTAGAATTAAGCCACGCCATTTAAATATGCGGGTGGCTTACGTTAATTCTTAATAAAATAAGTATGTGATAGTAGGGTTATTATGAATAATTATTCATAACATAAAACGATAGCCAATACCGGTTTCGGTTAATAAATGCTGAGGGCGCGCGGGATCGATTTCCAACTTCTGGCGAAGGTGCCCCATATAAATGCGCAAATAATGACTATGTTCCACCGCATTCGGCCCCCACACCTGGCTCAGTAGCTGCCGTTGAGTGAGCACTTTTCCGGCATTGTTGAGTAACACCGCCAGCAGGCGGAACTCAATAGGGGTGAGGTGAATTTCTTCACTGCCGCGGGTTATGCGTCGTGAAGCCAGGTCCACGGTGATATCAGAGAAGGTCACTTGTGGATCGTGCGGCTGCGTGCTGGCATGGCGGCGCAGGGCCACGCGCAGTCGTGCCTGAAGCTCGCCGATGCCAAATGGTTTACTCAGATAGTCGTCGGCGCCGGCGTCCAGTGCGGCAATTTTATCGTGCTCTTCGCTGCGTGCGGACAGCACAATAATCGGCACCGGGCTCCACTGGCGAATATCGCGGATAAAATCAAGACCGTCACCGTCGGGCAGGCCAAGGTCAAGGATCACTAAATCCGGCTTACGCGTCGCCGCTTCCAGCAGACCGCGTTGCAGGGTATCGGCATCGAACACGCGCAGGTCTTCTGCTTCCAGCGCGGTGCGCAGAAAACGGCGGATAGCCTGTTCATCTTCAACAATCAGAACGCTGGTCACAGCTCCTCGGGTCCCTCTTCAAGTTCAGGTGGTTTTTCTAGTGGAAGTGTAACACGAAAACAGGCTCCCCCTTCCGGGCGGTTGCTGGCCGACAGCGTGCCGCCGTGGATCTCAACGATTGCCTGGCAAATGGCCAGACCTAGCCCGACGCCGGGAATCGCCGACTCTTTGTTGCCGCGGGCAAATTTGGCGAAAATTAGCTGCTCCTGGCCGAGAGGAATACCCGGCCCGCTGTCCCAGACGTCGAGCAGCAGACGGTTATTCTCAGTGGTGGCGCGAATGCCGATTTGTGCCTCGCTGCCTGCGTACTTCACGGCGTTTTCCAGCAGATTGTTCAGCACCCGCTCGAATAACGGGCCATCGAGGTGGACCAGCATGAGCGGGTCGGGTAGGGCGAGCGCGATCCGGCGGCCGCCGAGCGTGGGTTCTAGCGTGCGCAGCGCGCTGCCGACGACCTCTTCCAGCGTCAGCCATTCCTTATGAAGATTAAACCCGCCGGACTGAATGCGCGCCATATCCAGCAGGTTATTGACCAGCCGCGTGGTGTTCAGCACGTGCTGGCGAATTTCGTTTGCCTGTGGCGCGTAGGGCGAGCCGCTGCTGGCCAGATCGAGCGTCAAAATTTCCGCCTGTCCGAACAGCACGGTTAGCGGCGTGCGCAGATCGTGCGACAGAGCGGCCAGTAGGGAGTTGCGCAGGCTTTCACGTTCGCTGATAAGCCTGGACTGCTCCTCGCTTGCCGTCAGCGCCAGCCGCTCCAGCGCGCTGGCGACCAGCAGGGTGAACGTTTCCAGCAGCCGCTGTTGTTCCGGCACCATTAACTGGCGCAGATTATTGGGTTCCACCACCACCAGCCCGTGGGTTTTATCGGCGCTGCGCAGCGGCAGAATCAGATAAGGTACGCCGGGGAGGGTATCGGTTCCGGCCCCGGCGGGCAGCCCTTTGTCAAAACTCCAGTGGGCAATGGCTTCATCCCACGGCGTCATGCCCTCCTGATGGTTAAGCGCCGCCAGCTTACCGTGCTCATCCGGCAGCAGTACCTGGCTGCGGGCGTGGAACGTCGAGCGGATATACTGCTCGCAGGTCACGGCGATATCGCGGGCATTACGCCCGACCGCCAGCGTTTTGGACATCTCGTAGAGGTGTCGCGTTCGCTGCTCGCGGTAGCGGGCAACGCGTGCCTGGTAACGTACTCCAGCGGTCAGATTACCGATCACCAGCCCCACCGTCAGCATGACCCCGAAGGTCAACAGATACTGTACGTCGGACACGGCCAGGGTGCCGCGCGGCGCCACGAACACTAAGTCAAAGCTCACGACGTTGATGACCGTGGCCAGCACCGAGGGCCAGCGGCCGTAGAACAGGGCCACGATCACCACGCCGAGCAGGTAGAGCATGACGAGGTTGGCGGCTTCAAAGGCCACCAGCCACTGCGCGGCAATAAAGGTAATGGCCGCGCACAGCGCGAGCGCCACCGCGCAGCCGCGAATCTGTACGCGCCATTTATCCCGCCATGGCCGCCGATCGTGCGGGCGATCCGGCAGAGGCAGCGGCGTTTCATCCACGCCGATAACCAGCAGATCCAACTCTGGAGCATGGCGTGAGAGGCGATCGCCGAAGCGTTCGCCGCGCCACCATTGACGCTTTTGTTGGCGACCAATCACAATTTTGCCGAGATTATGCTCGCGGGCGTAGCGAATCACCGCGGCTTCTTCGGAGGGATCGGAGAGCGTAGCGGTTTCTGCACCCAGCTCCTGCGCCAGGCGCAGTGATTTAAGGATTGCCCGTCGCTGAGGTTCTGGCAAACGGTGTAGCGCAGGGGTCTCGACGTAAACCGCGTGCCAGGCGCTGCCCAGACGAGCAGCCAGGCGGGCAGCGGTACGCACCAGCTTCTCACTACCGGCATGGTGGCCGATGCACAGCAGAATGGCATCGTGGGTATGCCAGACTTTTTCCTGCCCCTGCGCGTCACGCCAGGCGCGCATTTGATCGTCCACGCGTTCGGCGGTGCGGCGCAGCGCCAGTTCGCGCAGGGCAATCAGGTTCCCTTTACGGAAGAAATTTTCGATGGCCCGCTCGGCCTGGCCGGCAAGATAGACCTTGCCTTCATTCAGCCGCTGGCGCAGATCGTCGGGCGGTAGATCCACCAGCACCACTTCATCTGCGGCGTCAAAGAAGGGATCGGGTACTGTTTCCCGCACCTGAATCCCGGTTACCCCACTGACCACGTCGTTGAGGCTCTCAAGGTGCTGAACATTGACGGTGGTAAACACATCAATTCCGGCGTCCAGCAGTTCATCGATATCCTGCCAGCGTTTAGGGTGACGTGAACCGGGGGCATTGCTGTGGGCCAGCTCATCCATCAGCACCAGCGCCGGGCGACGGGCGAGGGCTGCGTCGAGGTCAAACTCGCTGACGTAGCGGCCGCGATAGGCGGTGCGCTTTGGTGGCAGCATGCTCAGGCCGTTGAGCATCGCGGCGGTTTCTTTACGTCCGTGGGTTTCGACCACGCCCGCCAGCACGTCCAGCCCCTGTGCGCGCAGCCGCTGCGCCTCAGCCAGCATGGCCCAGGTTTTACCGACCCCGGCGCAGGCGCCGAAGAAAATCTTCAGCTTGCCGCGGTGCGCATCGGCGGTTTGTTCCAGCAGGCGATCCGGGTCAGGACGCAGCGGCTCATCGGTCATCATTAATTATCCTTGTGGGCATCCAGCGCCATATTCAGCTCAACAATATTTACCACAGGTTGACCGAGAAAGCCGAGCAGCGGCTTATGGGTTGCGGCCTGAACCTGCTGCATGAGCCACTGCGGCGAAAGGTGGCGCGCTTTGGCAATGCGCGGTACCTGCCATAACGCAGCGGCGGGCGTCAGGTGTGGGTCTAGTCCGCTGGCGGATGCGGTCACCAGTTCAACCGGAACCCGGCTGCTGGCGTCCGGATTGGCAGCACGTAGCGCGGCAATTCGGTCGGTAAACAGCTTATCCAGCGCCGGGTTACTGCCCGCCAGGTTACTACCGCCGGAGGCCATCGGGTTATCCGGCGTATCGGCGGTGGCGGAAGGGCGGCCCTGGAAATAACCAGGATCGGTAAAGGACTGGCCGGTAAGCCGCGAGCCGCGAATATCGGTATGGTCAAAAATCAGCGAGCCGTTAGCCTGAGTATGGAACAACCACTGCCCCAGCGCGGTGGTCACGAGCGGATAAATACCGCCGGTGATAACCGCGAGGAACAGGAAGATAACAACGGCAGGACGCAATGCAGACATGGTTTTTTCCTCACACCAGACCCAGCAGGGTTAACAGTAAATCAATGAGTTTGATGCCGATAAACGGCACTACCAGCCCGCCGGCGCCGTAAATCCACAGGTTGCGGCGTAGCATTGCTGATGCCGACAGCGGGCGGTAGCTCACCCCTTTTAGCGCCAGCGGCAGCAGGAACACGATGATCAGCGCGTTAAAAATGACGGCGCTGAGAATCGCAGAGTCCGGCGAGTGCAGACGCATAATGTTCAGCACTCCCAGCTGCGGCCAACTGGCGGCAAAGGCGGCGGGAATAATGGCGAAGTATTTCGCCACGTCGTTGGCGATACTGAACGTGGTCAGCGAGCCGCGGGTCATCAGCATTTGCTTGCCAATGTGCACCACCTCAATCAATTTGGTCGGGTTAGAGTCAAGGTCGACCATATTGCCCGCCTCTTTGGCCGCCTGAGTCCCGGAATTCATTGCCACCGCAACGTCGGCCTGGGCTAACGCCGGGGCGTCGTTGGTGCCGTCGCCGGTCATTGCCACCATGCGGCCTTCGGACTGGTACTGGCGAATCAATGCCAGCTTGGCTTCTGGCGTGGCTTCAGCAAGGAAGTCGTCAACGCCCGCTTCGGCGGCGATGGCCGCGGCGGTCAGCCGGTTGTCGCCGGTGATCATCACCGTTTTAATGCCCATCTTACGCAGTTGAGCGAAGCGTTCTTTAATACCGCCTTTGACAATATCCTTCAGCGCTATGACCCCAAGCACGCGCGCGCCTTCGGCGACGACCAGCGGCGTGGCACCAAGGCTCGCGACGCTTTCCACTTTCTGTTCGACATCAAGCGGGAAGCGGCCGCCGTTGCTTTCAATATGACGGCGAATAGCATCAACGGAACCTTTGCGAATCATACGGTTGTCGATGTTTATCCCGCTCATCCGGCTCTGTGCGGTAAACGGGACGAAGGTCGCGTGCAGCGCCTGCACGTCGCGTTCGCGCAGGTTGAAGCGCTGTTTTGCCAGCACCACGATGCTGCGTCCTTCCGGGGTTTCATCCGCCAGCGATGACAGCTGAGCGGCATCGGCCAGCGTTTTTTCGTCTACGCCTTGTGCTGGAAGGAACTGCGATGCCTGGCGGTTGCCCAGCGTAATAGTGCCGGTTTTATCCAGCAGCAGCACGTCGACATCGCCCGCCGCTTCCACGGCGCGACCGCTGGTGGCGATAACGTTAGCGCCCAGCATGCGACTCATCCCGGCAACGCCGATAGCCGATAGCAGACCACCAATGGTGGTGGGGATCAGGCATACCAACAGCGCGACCAGCACGGTGACGCTTATTGGTGTACCGCTCCAGGCGGAGAACGGCCAGATGGTGGCGGTCGCCAGCAGGAAGACGATAGTCAGCGCCACCAGCAAAATGGTCAGGGCAATTTCGTTCGGCGTCTTACGACGCTGCGCACCTTCCACCATCGCAATCATGCGATCGAGGAACGTCTCCCCCGGGTTGACGCTACAGCGCACCACCAGCCAGTCGGAGAGGATGCGCGTCCCGCCGGTGACCGAGGCGAAGTCGCCGCCGGATTCACGAATAACCGGTGCGGATTCGCCGGTAATGGCGCTTTCGTCTACCGATGCGCCACCCTCGATGACTTCGCCGTCGCAGGGAATAATGTCGCCTGCTTCAACCAGCACCACGTCGCCTTTGCGCAGATCGTCGGCCGGGATGTGATCTATTGCGGCACCGTAGCGAGCCTCACGCAATTTGCGGGCAAAAGCCGTTTTTTTGACCCCTTTCAGGCTGTTGGCCTGCGCCTTACTGCGGCCTTCGGCCATGGCTTCGGCAAAGTTGGCAAACAGTACGGTAAACCACAGCCACAGGGCGATGGCGCTACTAAAGCCCACGTTGCCAGGCAGGGCACCCAGCGCCATGGCGGCGGCCAGCGCGCTGGTCAGCACGCTGCCAATCCAGACGATAAACATAACCGGATTACGCCACTGCACGGTGGGGCTGAGTTTTTTCACGGCGTCGATCAACGCCTGGCGAACCAGAGACGGTTCAAACAGGCCCAGTTGTTTGCGACTCATAACCAATTGCTCCGCATGACTCAAAACAGGGAAAGATGTTCCGCTACCGGGCCAATCGCCAGGGCGGGAATAAAGGTCAGTGCGCCCACCAGCAGCACGGTGCCGATCAGCAGGCCAATAAACAGGGCATCGTGTGTCGCCAGCGTGCCTGGCGTAGCGGGCTGGATTTTTTTATTCACCAGCGAACCGGCAATTGCCAGCACCGGGAGAATCACGCCGAAGCGGCCGACAAACATGCACACCGCCAGCAGGCAGTTCCAGAATGGCGTGTTGGCGCTTAAGCCCGCAAAGGCGCTGCCGTTGTTATTCGCGGCCGACGAAACGGCATACAGCACCTCGCTAAAGCCGTGCGAACCGGGGTTGGCCATGGCGCTACGTCCGGCATCGGTCATCATCGCCAGCGCGGTGCCGAGCAGCACCAGCGTTGGGGTGACCAGAATCGCTAGCGCGGTCATTTTCATCTCCGGTACGTCGATTTTTTTGCCGAGGTATTCGGGGGTGCGACCAATCATCAGCCCGGCGATAAACACCGCCAGCAGGACGAACAGCAGCATGCCGTACAGACCGGAGCCCACGCCGCCGAAGACCACTTCACCAATCTGCATCAGCCACAGCGGGATCATGCCGCCCAGCGCGGTAAAGGAGTCATGCATCGCGTTTACCGCACCGCAGGAGGCTGCGGTTGTCACCACCGCGTACAGGCTGCTGGCAAGGATGCCGAAGCGGCTCTCTTTCCCTTCCATATTGATACTGCTGTCGGCACCGAACGCGAGCTGGTGTGGGTTACCGCGGGTTTCCGCCCACATCACCACCGCCACGCAGACCACGAAAATAATCGTCATCGCCCACAGAATCGCCCGGCCCTGGCGGTTGTCGCCTACCGACTCGCCGAAAGCAAAGCACAGCGCCGCCGGGATCAGGAAGATCGCCAGCATCTGCACGAAGTTGGTCAGCGCCGTCGGGTTTTCAAAGGGGTGTGAAGAGTTAGCGTTAAAGAACCCGCCGCCGTTGGTGCCCAGCATTTTAATGGCCTCCTGTGAGGCGACGGGGCCCATCGGCAGCAGCTGATGCGCACCTTCCAGCGTGGTAAACGGCTGGTAGGGCAGGAAGTTCTGTAACGTGCCTTGCTGAATAAAGAACAGCGCCAACAGCAGTGAAATGGGCAGCAGCAGCCACAGGGTAATACGGGTGATATCGACCCACGCGTTACCCAGCGTACTGACGCTATGGCGGGCAAAAGCGCGCACCAACGCAAACAGCACGGCGATGCCGGTGGCGGCAGAGAGGAAATTCTGTACCGTCAGACCAGCCATCTGGCTGAAATAGCTTAGCGTGGTTTCACCGCTGTACGACTGCCAGTTGGTGTTGCTGACGAAGCTCACGGCGGTGTTCAGCGCCAGGTGCCATGACAGGCCCGGCAGCTGCTGTGGGTTAAGCGGCAGATAGCCTTGCAGCATCAGCATGGCGAACAACGCCGCCAGACCGCAAAGGTTCAGCAGTACGATGGCCATGGCATAGCGTCGCCAGCTCATTTCCTGGCCGGAAATGCCGAGGATGCGCCACAGAACGCTTTCCGTCCGGGCCAGACCCGGCAGCGGCGCATTGCCGATCATCGTCGCCAGCATCTTGCCGAGCGGACGAGCGAGAATAAACAGCACCAGCAGGAAGCTGGCAACGAGTAGAAATCCCTGAGCAGCCATCACAGCGCCTCCGCCTTCAAAAGGGCATAAACCAGATACGCCAGTAACAGGAACACCAGCACCACGCCGGCTATTACGCCTGTAGTCACAATCCACCTCCGGACGATTGAGTTATTGCGCTAAGCGTAGGTTTTCAGGTGCAAAGATTTCGCAAAAATTGCCGGGCGGGGTGTAAAAAAAGTATAAAAATAACAAATCCACAATTTAACTAATGGTTAGTATTAATTTAACAATCACGTAACTAAGTTACGCGGTGAATGTAAATAAACACAAAACAAACCGAAATTAGTGGTCGGATGAGTAGTAAAATTACACAAAAAGCGGTACGATTTTAAACAGATTACCAAGCATTATTTTCCGGCGAAGATTGCCGGCCAACTTAGGGGAGAGAATATGGAACTGTACAAAAAATATCCTGCACACGTCGTGTTAATGCGCCGTACTTTCGCCGTGGTGGCGGGGATTCTGGCGCTGCCGGTGATGCTGTTCTGGAAAGACCGCGCCCGTTTTTACAGCTATCTGCACCGCGTCTGGTCGAAAACCAGTGAGAAACCGGTATGGATGGAACAGGCTGAAGAGGCCGCCTGCGACTTTTATTAATCGTGTCGCAGCGAAAAAAAACGCGCAAGCCGCTCCTGCAAAGGGGCGGCTTTTTGCATTTGCAGTGATGCAGGCCTGATAAGTGCAGCGCCATCAGGCAGGTGTGGTATCAACGTCGAAAGGTGTTGTGAAATAATTGGTGTAATATGAATGTATTAGTTAAATGTATTCAGGATTTTTATGCCTACGCATCTGGTCTGGTTCCGCGCTGATTTGCGCCTGCATGACAACCTCGCCCTTGCCGCTGCCTGCCGCGATCCGCACGCGCAGGTGCTGGCATTGTATATTGCCACCCCGCAACAGTGGGCGGCGCACGCCATGGCCCCCCGCCAGGCCGCCTATCTTGCCGCGCAGCTGAACGCGCTTCGTCAGGCGCTGGCAGAGAAAAATATCCCGCTGATTTTCCACGAGGTGGCTGATTTTGCCGCCAGCATTGAGGTGGTGCGCAGCGTCTGCAAACGGCATGCGGTCACGCACCTTTTCTACAACTATCAGTATGAGTTCAACGAGCGTCAGCGCGATCGCCAGGTGGAACACTCGCTGGTGGATACCGTCTGTCAGGGGTTTGATGACAGCGTGATCCTGCCACCGGGGGCGGTGGTGACCGGCAATCACGAGATGTATAAAGTGTTTACGCCGTATAAAAACGCCTGGCTACGACGGCTGCGTGAGCACCTACCGGAGTGCGTTCGTGCGCCAGCGCCAAGAAATGCGCCTGCGGTAATAGCTGGGCCGGCGATAACATTGACCTATCCGCAGCAGCCGTTTGATCCGGCGCTGTTTCCTGCCGATGAAAACACGGCGATTCAACGGCTGCGTCAGTTCTGCCAGCAGGGCGCATCTGAGTATGAATCTCAGCGTGATTTCCCGGCGATTGAGGGGACCAGCCGTTTATCCGCGTGCCTGACCGTTGGCGTACTGTCACCGCGTCAGTGTCTGCATCGCCTGCTGGCGGAGCAGCCAGCGGCACTGGACGGCGGTGCGGGCAGCGTGTGGCTAAACGAACTGATCTGGCGTGAGTTTTATCGCCATCTGATGACTTATTATCCGCGGCTCTGTCAGCACCAACCGTTTATCAAGTGGACAGATAATGTCCGCTGGCACGACGCCCCGGTGGCGCTGACGGCCTGGCAGCGCGGGCAAACCGGCTATCCGATCGTCGACGCCGCGATGCGCCAGCTCAATGCTACTGGTTGGATGCATAACCGCCTGAGAATGATCGTCGCCAGCTTCCTGGTGAAAGACCTGCTGATCGACTGGCGGGAAGGGGAGCGCTACTTTATGTCGCAACTGGTGGATGGCTGCCTGGCGGCTAACAACGGCGGCTGGCAGTGGGCGGCCTCAACCGGTACCGATGCAGCGCCCTATTTTCGTATCTTTAACCCGACAACCCAGGGCGAACGTTTTGATAAAAGCGGGGCGTTTATCCGTCAGTGGCTGCCGGAACTGGCGGCGGTGCCGGACAGCGCGATTCATCAGCCGTGGACGTGGGCTGAGAAGCAGGGAAGGGGATTGGATTATCCGCGGCCCATCGTTAATCACAGTGAAGCGAGGGTTGCCACGCTTGCCGCCTATGAAGCTGCGAAGAAAAATGAGGCCTGATTTTCAGGCCTCATAGACAGGGTTACGCGTCAACCGCCAGGCGGCGTTGGCGAACTTTCACCGAGTGGTACAGCCAGATAACCATGACGACGCCGACGCAGGCCAGCGCGCCCCAGGTAATCTGGCTAAAGACGTCAATATAGGCATTGATGGAGTAGTCTGCCGCACCGGCGGAATCAAACGAGGCCTGCGAGGTCTGGTCGGCAATAATGCCCGCCACATAGTTGGCCACCGCGCCGGAGAGCAGCATGTAGATGCCGGTCAGTACACCGGTGACGCCCGGGATCTGAATACGGGTAATCTGCGACATGGCCACCGGGTCGATAAACAGCTCCGCAAAGCCCATCACCGACAGCCCCAGCAGCATCAGCGGCATGGAGGAGTGCCCGTAGCTGGCAGACCAGCGGGCGCTGAGGGTCAGAATACAGAACCCGGCGCTCATCAGCCCCAGGCCCAGCGCATACTTGCCCCAGATCCGCAGATCGCGGTTGCGGGTCACCTGCTCTTTAATCAGCCACGCCAGTACCACGCCGCAAAGCATGACCGCAAAGGCATTCACCGACTGGAACATGGCGGTCGGCACTTCGTAGCCCAGCACGTTACGGTTAACGAAACGGTCAATATACAGGCTGATTGAGCTGCCGCCCTGCTGGGCAAAGGCCCAGAACAACAGGCTGAAGAAGGTCAGCACCACAATCAGGCGCAGGTCTTTACGCTGTTCAGCCGTTTCGGCGCGACGGTAAATTTTCGCCAGTACCGCCAGGCCGATAATCGAAGCCGCGATCAGCGCATAGACCGACCATTCCTGCCAGAACAATACCGTAATAAACAGCGGTGCAACGACCAGCAGTACCAGCAGCCAGCCCCAGTTGGGCAGCAGGAAGCTGCGCGCGCACAGTACTTCTTTGTTGACCCCGCGGGTGTGAGCGAAGTGGCGACGGCCGCTGATAAAAATGACCAGCCCGGCCAGCATGCCGACGGCAGCCAGCGTAAAGCCCATCGCCCAGCTATACTGCTCTTGCGCGAAACCACAGGCGATAGGCGCCACGATTGACCCGACGTTACCCGCCGCGTACATCAGCGAGAAACCGCCGTCACGGCGCGGATCGGTGGGTTCATACAGCTCGCCTAACAGGCAGCTGACGTTGGATTTAAACAGCCCGTAGCCGCAGACAATAATGGCCAGCGACAGATACAAGAACATGGGGGCCACTTCGCTGGCACCCAGTACCATATGCCCGATGACCATCAGCAGCGCGCCGAGCATCACCGCCATGCGGTTACCCAGCACTTTATCGGCCAGATAGCCGCCGAGAATCGGCGTGACGTAGACCAGTGAACAATAGGCGCTGAACAGCTCGTAGGCGTGAGTATCGTTGTACTTCAACTGGTTGGTGAGATACAGAATCAGCAGCGCGCGCATGCCGTAGAAGCTGAAGTATTCCCAGATTTGCAGGGCGACAACGTAGTAAATTGCCTTCGGCTGCGATTGTGATTTATTCATTGCACATTTAACCTCGAAACCCGGCAACGGCCTGCTGCGTAAGGCTTTGTTTCATTTATGTAATAATACGTATAAAAGCGTATTATCTTTGTAATATGCGGTATGGTTGCATAAATATACATGAAGTTGCTCACATTGAAACAGGCAAATTGTGTTATTCAGGCATTTATTGTGCGTAGTTAAGCGGCGTTCCGGCGGATGTCAGGCATTGTGTATCGACGTAGCGGCAAAGTGACGCTATTTTATTCTGCTTAACAGCATTGATGGCTAAGGGAGCGAAAATGAAAAATACCGAGCTAGAACAACTGATTAATGAAAAACTTGGCAGCGGTGCCTTTAGCGATTATGCACCTAATGGCCTGCAGGTCGAGGGGCGTGAAACGGTACAGAAAATTGTGACCGGCGTGACCGCCAGTCAGGCATTGATTGATGAAGCCGTACGCCAGCAGGCGGATGCGGTTATCGTCCATCACGGTTATTTCTGGAAGGGCGAGTCGCCGGTGATTCGCGGCATGAAACGCAACCGCCTGAAGGCGCTGCTGGCAAACGACATCAACCTCTATGGCTGGCATCTGCCATTGGACGCGCATCCAGAGCTGGGGAATAACGCCCAGCTGGCGCATCTGCTCGGTATTAACGTGATGGGTGAAATTGAACCCCTGGTGCCGTGGGGAGAACTGTCGATGCCGGTTTCAGGGCTTGAGCTGGCGTCGTGGATAGAAGTGCGTCTGGGGCGTAAACCGCTGTGGAGCGGCGATACCGGGCCGGAAAAAGTCTCCCGCGTGGCCTGGTGTACCGGCGGCGGACAGGGATTTATCGATAGCGCAGCGCGTTTCGGCGTGGATGCCTTCATTACCGGTGAAGTGTCAGAACAAACCATTCATTCTGCTCGCGAGCAGGGGCTGCATTTTTATGCTGCGGGCCACCATGCGACCGAACGCGGCGGTATTCGTGCGTTGAGCGAATGGCTCAATGAAACCACCGATCTGGATGTCACCTTTGTTGATATCCCTAATCCGGCCTGATTAACGGGGGGCATAAAGTGCAGCGAGCGCGTTGTTATCTGTTAGGGGAAACCGCCGTCGTGCTGGAGCTGGAACCGCCGGTCACGCTGGCGGCGCAAAAGCGCGTATGGCGATTGGCCCAGCGTCTGGCGGCGATTCCGGACGTGGTGGATGCGATTCCCGGAATGAATAATATTACCGTGACTCTGCGCCATCCGCAGACCCAGGCGCTGGACGCCATTGAGCGCCTTCAGCGCTGGTGGGAAGAGAGTGAGGCGCTGGAGCCTGATTCGCGGCAAATCGATATCCCGGTGGTCTACGGCGGAGAAAGTGGCCCTGACCTACCCGAGGTGGCCCGCCTGAGCGGCCTGACGCCAAAGCAAGCCGTAGAACTTCATGCGTCGGTGGACTACGTCGTGTGGTTTCTCGGCTTCCAGCCCGGTTTTCCTTACCTTGGTGGCCTGCCGGAGCGCCTGCATATGCCGCGTCGCGCGGAGCCCAGGCTGAAAGTGCCCGCCGGTTCGCTCGGCATTGGCGGCGCGCAAACCGGTATTTATCCGCTGTCGACGCCCGGTGGCTGGCAGCTGATTGGTCGCACGCCTCTGGCGCTGTTTTCGCCGAACCGTGAGGATCCTATTCTGCTGCGCCCCGGGGATACGGTGCGCTTTGTGCCGCAAAAGGAGGGAATATGCTAAAGGTGATACGTGCGGGCATGTATACCTCAGTGCAGGACGCCGGGCGTGATGGGTTGCGACAGTCCGGCGTGAGCCGCTGCGGCGCGATGGATAAGCCGGCGCTGATAACGGCCAATTTGCTGGTGGGCAACGATGCTAACGCTGCGGCGCTGGAGATTACGCTGGGGGCGGCAACCTTTCAGTTTGCCCGCGACGGTTGGTTTGCGTTAACCGGCGCGGGCTGCGAAGCCACCCTGGACGGTGCGGCGGTATGGAGCGGTTGGCGACACTGGGCAACGGCAGGGCAGACGCTGATGCTCGGGCGCCCTCAGCACGGCATCCGTAGCTACCTGGCGCTGGCGGGCGGTATTGATGTGCCGATGGTGCTGGGCTCACGCAGTACCGATCTGAATGCTGGCGTCGGCGGTCTTGAGGGGCGATGTCTGCGCGATGGTGACGTGCTGCCGCTGGCAACGCCGCAGCGTACTTTCCGCGCGCCGCGCGGCGTAAAGCCGCTTCTCGCCAGCAATCGCATCCGTGCGCTGCCGGGGCCGGAGTATCATGAGTTCGATGACGTTTCGCAGGAGGCGTTCTGGCGCTCACCCTGGCAGCTCAGCCCGCAAAGCAACCGCATGGGCTATCGGCTTAAAGGGCAACCGCTGACGCGCGCTCATGCGCGCGAGCTGCTGTCGCACGGGCTGGTGCCAGGCGTCGTGCAGGTGCCGCATAACGGCCAGCCGATCGTGCTGATGAATGATGCGCAGACCACCGGCGGCTATCCGCGTATCGCCTGTATTATTGAGGCCGATATGTTCCAGCTAGCGCAAATTCCGCTGGGTCAGCCGATACATTTTGTCCGCTGCTCGCTGGAAGAGGCGCTGAAGGCTCGCGATGACCAGCAGCGTTATCTGGCGCAGCTTAGCTGGCGGCTGAATGAGGAAGCATGACGGCGGAGACGCGTCTCCCGTAATGAAACCGGCGCGAGGGGAATATGCGCCGGTTTATTATTTATTTCTTGAATGTAATCTTTGAGAATAATATTTGAATATTATTTATTTATTCTGATTTCATCATGCGATAAAGACCTTTTGTAGCGTTGTTCTTAAGGTTGTGCTTATATCCACACTGTCTGAACAGTAATCCAGGGATGGAATGTGATGTTTAATATTGTCACGCCGCTGGCGGTTTTTTTTGCCTGCGAAATAGCCGAGCGGCAGTTTAATTTATTTCCCAGTAAGTCGATCTATCATACGGTTTATGGGCTGGTTTTAGTATGGATGCTGTTGGCTATTATTCTTCATTTTATGACCACGCGCAGGTCGGAACAAACGACGCCGTTTGCCATCGCCAAGCTCTATAATACTCGCCCGGTCTACCCGCTACGTACCGACAACGAACGTCTTGCCGCCTGCGCTGAGGCGCTGTTTCTGATTAGCGAAACGGCGAACCCTCACCCATCTATTAGCTATATAAATTCACTGGAGCAGCTGGATTTAAATAATGTTGAAGATATTAAAGACGCGCGGCTATTAATGAGTTCGGCCTGGAATATTGATGGCGATCGGGCATTACGCAAAATGCTGAATAAACTCATCACCCGCGCCACCTCAGGTGCAAATATACCGATGGCGACGATCGCAGGTAAGGAGCGATATATCGCCTTTTTGCAACATCAGGGGCTGCCGTTCCAGGACATCGATGCGTGCCCGATTACCGGTTTCGATTTGGTTCGGGCTTCGTGTCTGGTCAGGATTGGCTTTTCCGTTGGCTATATTGATGAACAGGAAGCGCGATCGTTTCTGAATATCGTTGGTGAACTTATTGCGCGGCAATTCACGTCGTGGGAGCAGCTGACTGCCTCATATCTGGTCATGTATCTGGAGTGGAACGGCGGAGTGAAAGGGCCGCTCGGCGTTCTGCTTTCCTGGTTTGGCCCCCGCAACCGGATTTTGGGGGCCCGGCTGCTGCTGGAGGATGACGCGTCGCCATTTCGCCGCGCATCTTTTCAGCCTTACGCCTCCTGAACGGCCGAAATTGCCGCTTGCGCCAATAAGACAGGGCGCTCAGGATAATAGGCGTGATGGTTTAGCAGAAGGAGAGAGGCATGCCTGAGGGCCCAGAGATCCGCCGTGCGGCGGATAGCCTTGAAGCGGCAATCAAAGATCAACCTTTGACCGAGGTGTGGTTTGCATTCCCTGAACTTGCGCCCTACGCGCCGGGCCTGGTGGGGCAGCGCGTAACGCGTGTAGAAACCCGCGGCAAGGCGCTGCTGACGCACTTTTCCAGCGGGCTGACGCTCTATAGCCATAATCAGCTCTATGGCGTGTGGCGCGTGGTTAACGCCGGTGAAATCCCACAAACGACCCGCGTGCTGCGCGTGAAGCTGCAAACGGCAGACAAAGCCATTCTGCTTTACAGTGCCTCAGATATCGAAATGCTGACGGCTGAGACGCTGAAAACGCACCCGTTTTTACTGCGCGTTGGCCCCGATGTGCTCGACATGAGCCTGACGCCACAGGCGGTTAAAGCACGCCTGTTGTCGGCAAAATTCCGTCATCGCCAGCTCTCCGGGCTGCTGCTTGATCAGGCGTTTCTTGCCGGGTTGGGTAACTATCTGCGGGTTGAGGTGCTGTGGCAGGTTGGCTTAACCGGCAATCACAAGGCCTCACAGCTTGATGAACAGCAGCTTGAGGCGCTGTCGCATGCGCTGCTCGATATTCCTCGCCTTTCCTACAACACGCGCGGCCTGGTGGATGATAATAAACACCACGGCGCGCTGTTTCGCTTTAAAGTGTTTCACCGCGACGGCGAGACCTGTGAGCGCTGCGGTGAGGTGATTGAGAAGACGATGCTGTCATCAAGACCGTTTTACTGGTGTCCTGGCTGCCAACACTAGGCGAGCTGGCGTGTGTTGTGTCGGTCGCCGTCATCCGCCAATCAGCCACGCGTTGCCTGATGGCGCTTCGCTTATCAGGCCGACAGGATAGCCATAAAAAAAGCGCCCGCAGGCGCTTTTTTACGTTCAAACGCTCAATTATTTCTTGAGGTCTGATTTGAAGTCGCGCTGTTCGTAGCCGGTGTACAGCTGACGCGGACGCGCAATCTTCATGCCGTCGGTGTGCATTTCGTTCCAGTGGGCAATCCAGCCAATGGTGCGCGCCATCGCGAAGATAACGGTGAACATCGAAGACGGAATACCCATCGCTTTCAGGATGATGCCGGAGTAGAAATCGACGTTCGGGTACAGTTTCTTCTCGATGAAGTACGGATCGTTGAGCGCAATATGCTCCAGCTCCATGGCCACTTCCAGCAGATCGTCTTTGGTGCCCAGTTCTTTCAGTACTTCATGGCAGGTTTCACGCATCACGGTGGCACGCGGGTCGTAGTTTTTGTACACGCGGTGGCCAAAGCCCATCAGGCGGAAAGAGTCGTTCTTGTCTTTCGCGCGACGGACGAATTCCGGAATGTGCTCAACGGAGCTGATCTCTTCCAGCATCTTGAGCGCTGCTTCGTTGGCGCCGCCGTGCGCAGGCCCCCACAGAGACGCGATACCCGCAGCGATACAGGCGAACGGGTTCGCGCCGGATGAGCCTGCCGTACGGACGGTGGAGGTAGACGCGTTCTGTTCGTGGTCAGCGTGCAGGATCAGAATGCGGTCCATGGCGCGTTCCAGCACTGGGTTCACTTCGTAGTCTTCGCAAGGCGTCGCGAACATCATACGCAGGAAGTTACCGGCATAGGAGAGATCGTTGCGCGGATACACGAACGGCTGACCGATAGAATATTTGTAACACATCGCCGCCATGGTCGGCATTTTCGACAGCAGGCGGAAGGCTGCAATTTCACGATGACGCGGGTTATTGACGTCCAGAGAGTCGTGATAAAACGCAGCCAGTGCACCGGTGATCCCGCACATCACCGCCATCGGGTGAGAGTCGCGACGGAAGGCGTGGAACAGACGGGTAATCTGCTCGTGGATCATGGTGTGGCGAGTGACGGTGGTGGTGAACTCGTTGAATTCGGCCTGGTTCGGTTTTTCGCCGTACAGGAGGATGTAGCATACTTCGAGGTAGTTAGATTCGGTGGCTAACTGATCGATAGGGAAGCCGCGGTGCAGCAGGATGCCCTCGTCGCCATCAATAAAAGTAATCTTAGACTCGCAAGATGCGGTAGAGGTAAAACCAGGGTCAAAAGTAAAAATGCCTTTTGAACCGAGAGTACGGATATCAATAACATCCTGACCGAGCGTGCCTTTCAGCACATCAAGTTCAATAGCAGTATCACCCGATAGAGTGATTTTTGCCTTTGTATCAGCCATTTACGGTCTCCTTAGCGCCTTTTTGCTTAAGACTGCCGGATGCCGGATTTGCAATTCAAAAAATAGTTCGACGGTGCCAGTTTGTTATTTGGCTCACGGCTCTGCTGTAGAGATGCAACAAGGGTACAGAGCAAGGGCGCTTGACGGTGCACGTCTAATCTACAGTGAAACAACAGCAAATCAGGGTCTTAGCAATCCAATGATTCAAACCTGAACAAACACTAATAACTTTACTGATAGGTTGGGTCAACCCCATCACACTGTTACATAACTTATTATCAGGTGAAAGAGTGACCCCATAACTTTTGAGCATTATATGCTTTTACAGGTGATGGTTGTAACAATAATGTTTAATATTTGTCAAATCACGTGATTAATTTTTAAAAAATTGTTTTAATCGTGAGCGTGATCACTGTTCTGCATAAAACCAGACAAACTATATGTAGGTTAATTGTAATGATTTTGTGAACGGCCTATACTGCCGCCAGGTCTCCGGAACACCCTGCAATCCCGAGCCACCCAGCGTTTTAACGTGTCGATTTAGCATCTGTGAGCAGATTTAACCATGACGCGAAGTTATAGAAAGGACGCTGCTTGACCCGCCTGCAGACCGGAGGAAGGAAATAATAAGAACAGCATGTGGGCGTTATTCATGATAAGAAATGTGAAAAAACAAAGACCTGTCAATCTGGATTTGACAACGATCCGGTTCCCTATAACAGCGATAGCGTCCATTCTTCATCGCGTTTCCGGCGTGATTACGTTTGTGGCGGTGGGCATTCTGCTTTGGCTGCTGGGCACCAGTCTCTCTTCCCCGGAAGGCTTCCTGACCGCTTCCTCTATCATGAGCAGTTTCTTCGTTAAATTCATTATGTGGGGCATCCTCACTGCGCTGGCCTACCACGCGGTTGTGGGTATTCGTCACGTGTTAATGGATTTCGGTTATATCGAAGAAACCCTCGAGGCCGGTAAGCGCTCTGCCAAAATTTCTTTCGTTATTACTGTCGTGCTTTCAATTCTTGCAGGAGTCCTCGTATGGTAAGCAACGCCTCAGCATTAGGACGCAACGGCGTACATGACTTCATCCTCGTTCGCGCCACCGCTATTGTCCTGACTCTGTACATCATCTACATGGTGGGCTTTTTTGCGATTCACGGTGAAGTCACCTGGGAAATCTGGAGCGGTTTCTTTGCCTCTGCGTTCACTAAAGTGTTCACCCTGCTGGCTCTGTTCTCCATCTTGATTCATGCCTGGATCGGCATGTGGCAGGTGTTAACCGACTACGTTAAACCGCTGGCGCTGCGCCTGACGCTGCAACTGGTGATTGTTGTTGCGCTGCTGGTTTACGTTATCTATGGATTTGTTGTGGTGTGGGGTGTGTGATGAAACTGCCAGTCAGAGAATTTGATGCTGTAGTGATTGGTGCCGGTGGCGCAGGTATGCGCGCGGCGCTGCAAATTTCCCAGAGCGGCCAGACCTGTGCGCTGCTGTCTAAAGTGTTCCCGACCCGTTCCCATACCGTATCAGCGCAGGGTGGCATCACCGTGGCGCTCGGTAATACCCATGAAGATAACTGGGAATGGCATATGTACGACACCGTAAAAGGGTCGGACTATATCGGTGACCAGGACGCCATTGAATACATGTGTAAAACCGGTCCGGAAGCGATTCTGGAGCTGGACCATATGGGGCTACCGTTCTCCCGTCTGGAGAATGGGACCATCTATCAACGTCCGTTTGGCGGCCAGTCGAAAAACTTCGGCGGCGAGCAGGCGGCACGTACCGCCGCAGCGGCTGACCGTACCGGTCACGCGCTGTTGCATACTCTTTATCAACAGAATTTGAAAAACCACACTACGATTTTCTCCGAGTGGTATGCGCTGGATCTGGTGAAAAATGCCGATGGCGCGATTGTGGGTTGTACTGCCCTGTGTATCGAAACCGGCGAAGTGGTTTACTTCAAAGCCCGTGCCACCGTGCTGGCGACCGGCGGTGCAGGGCGTATTTATCAGTCCACCACTAACGCCCACATCAATACCGGTGACGGCGTGGGTATGGCTATCCGTGCCGGTGTGCCGGTGCAGGATATGGAGATGTGGCAGTTCCACCCGACCGGTATTGCCGGCGCGGGCGTTCTGGTCACAGAAGGCTGCCGTGGTGAAGGTGGTTATCTGCTGAACAAACACGGCGAGCGCTTCATGGAACGTTATGCGCCGAATGCGAAAGACCTGGCGGGTCGTGACGTGGTGGCGCGTTCCATCATGATCGAAATCCGTGAAGGTCGTGGCTGTGACGGCCCATGGGGTCCACACGCCAAGCTGAAGCTGGATCATCTGGGTAAAGAAGTGCTGGAATCCCGTCTGCCGGGCATTCTGGAGCTGTCTCGTACCTTCGCACACGTTGACCCGGTTAAAGAACCAATCCCGGTTATCCCAACCTGCCACTACATGATGGGCGGTATTCCGACCAAAGTAAGCGGTCAGGCGCTGACCGTGAACGAGCAGGGCGAAGATGTGGTGATTCCTGGTCTGTTCGCGGTAGGTGAAATTGCCTGCGTATCCGTTCACGGCGCCAACCGCCTGGGCGGTAACTCGCTGCTGGATCTGGTGGTATTTGGTCGTGCAGTTGGCCTGCATCTGCAGGAATCCATTGCCGAGCAGGGCGTACTGCGTGATGCAACCGAAGAAGAGATCGACGCTTCTCTGGAACGCCTGAACCGCTGGAACGGTAATCGTAACGGTGAAGACCCGGTTGAAATCCGCAAAGCGCTGCAGGAATGTATGCAACACAACTTCTCGGTGTTCCGTGAAGGTGATGCGATGGCAAAAGGTCTGGAGCAACTGAAGGCTATCCGCGAGCGCCTGAAAAATGCGCGCCTGGACGATACTTCCAGCGAGTTCAACACCCAGCGCGTAGAGTGCCTGGAGCTGGATAACCTGATGGAAACCGCTTACGCCACCGCGGTGTCGGCAAACTTCCGTACCGAAAGCCGTGGCGCACATAGCCGCTTCGACTTCCCGGAGCGTGATGATGAAAACTGGCTGTGCCATTCCCTGTATCTGCCAGAGTCGGAATCCATGACGCGTCGTAGCGTCAATATGGAACCGAAACTGCGCCCGGCATTCCCGCCGAAGATTCGTACTTATTAATGCGGAGACAGGACAATGAAACTCGAGTTTTCAGTTTATCGCTATAACCCGGATGTTGACGACGCTCCGCGCATGCAGGATTACACCCTAGAAGCGGAAGAAGGTCGCGACATGATGCTGCTGGATGCGTTAATCCAGCTGAAAGAAAAAGATCCGAGCCTGTCGTTCCGCCGCTCCTGCCGTGAAGGGGTTTGTGGTTCGGACGGTCTGAACATGAACGGGAAAAACGGTCTGGCATGCATTACGCCGATCTCCGCGCTGAATCAGCCGGGCAAGAAAATTGTTATCCGTCCGCTGCCTGGATTGCCGGTGATCCGCGATTTGGTGGTAGACATGGGGCAATTCTACGCACAGTATGAGAAGATTAAGCCTTACTTGTTGAATAATGGGCAAAATCCTCCGGCTCGTGAGCATCTGCAGATGCCGGAGCAGCGTGAGAAACTCGATGGTCTGTACGAGTGTATTCTCTGCGCATGCTGTTCGACCTCTTGCCCGTCGTTCTGGTGGAACCCGGACAAGTTTATCGGCCCGGCAGGCCTGCTGGCTGCGTATCGCTTCTTAATTGATAGCCGTGATACCGAAACCGATAGCCGCCTGGAAGGGTTAAGTGACGCTTTCAGCGTATTCCGCTGCCATAGCATCATGAACTGCGTCAGTGTATGTCCGAAAGGTCTGAACCCGACGCGCGCCATCGGCCACATTAAGTCGATGCTGCTGCAACGTAGTGCGTAAGTAGTCATTGTTGCCGGATGGCGACGTACCGTCTTATCCGGCCTACATCCCCCGTAGGCCTGATAAGCGAAGCGCCATCAGGCAACAAACATGCAGGAAACCTTTAAAAACTGCCAAATCTACTTTCTCTGAGCAGAAAGGGTGAGAGTCCAAAAAACTCTAAAGACAGTTTCTAAAGGTTCCTTCGCGGGCCAGTGCAAATACAAGAGCTCGCAAGTGAACCCTGGGACGTGTGCTTTACCGGCGTACGTCGTAGTTATCCACGGCGAAATAAGCATAAAATGCTTAAGGGATCACGATGCAGAACGGCGCAATGAAAGCCTGGCTGGACTCTTCTTACCTCTCTGGTGCGAACCAGAGCTGGATAGAACAGCTCTATGAAGACTTCTTAACCGATCCTGACTCTGTCGACGCTCACTGGCGTTCAATGTTCCAGCAGTTACCTGGTACCGGAGTCAAACCGGATCAATTTCATTCCAAAACGCGTGATTATTTCCGTCGTCTGGCGAAGGATGCCTCACGTTACTCTTCTTCGATTTCCGACCCTGACACGAATGCGAAGCAGGTTAAAGTCCTGCAGCTTATCAACGCTTACCGCTTCCGTGGTCACCAGCATGCGAATCTCGATCCGCTGGGACTGTGGCAGCAGGAGCGAGTGGCTGATTTAGATCCCGCTTTCCACGATCTGACCGAGGCCGACTTCCAGGAGAGCTTTAACGTAGGTTCTTTTGCCATCGGCAAAGAGACGATGAAGCTCGGCGATCTGATTGATGCCCTCAAACAGACCTACTGCGGCCACATTGGCGCGGAATACATGCACATTACCAGCACCGAAGAAAAACGTTGGATTCAACAGCGTTTTGAAGCGGGGCATGCCACCTTTAGCGCAGAAGAGAAAAAGCGTTTCCTGAGCGAACTGACCGCGGCGGAAGGCCTGGAACGCTACCTGGGCGCGAAATTCCCGGGCGCAAAACGCTTCTCGCTGGAAGGCGGCGACGCGCTGGTACCGATGCTCAAAGAGATGATCCGCCATGCGGGCAAGAGCGGTACCCGTGAAGTGGTGCTGGGTATGGCGCACCGCGGTCGTTTGAACGTGCTGATCAACGTACTGGGCAAACAGTCCCAGGAGCTGTTTGACGAGTTCTCCGGCAAACATAAAGAACACCTCGGCACCGGTGACGTGAAGTACCACATGGGCTTCTCTTCTGACATCGAAACCGAAGGCGGTCTGGTACACCTGGCGCTGGCGTTTAACCCGTCGCACCTCGAAATCGTGAGCCCGGTCGTCATGGGTTCCGTTCGCGCGCGTCTGGACAGACTGGACGAGCCGAGCAGCAATAAAGTGCTGCCTATCACCATTCACGGTGATGCGGCAGTGACCGGGCAGGGCGTGGTTCAGGAAACCCTGAACATGTCCAAAGCGCGGGGTTACGAAGTGGGCGGTACCGTTCGCATCGTTATCAACAACCAGGTGGGCTTCACCACCTCTAACCCGCTGGACGCGCGTTCTACGCCGTACTGCACCGACATCGGTAAGATGGTTCAGGCGCCGATTTTCCACGTTAACGCGGACGATCCGGAAGCCGTGGCCTTCGTGACCCGTCTGGCGCTGGACTTCCGTAATACCTTCAAGCGCGACGTGTTCATCGACCTGGTGTGCTACCGCCGTCATGGCCACAACGAAGCCGACGAGCCAAGCGCAACCCAGCCGCTGATGTACCAGAAAATCAAAAAGCATCCGACCCCGCGCAAACTCTACGCTGACAAGCTGGAAGCGGACAAAGTCGCGACGCTGGAAGATGCCACTGAAATGGTTAACCTGTATCGCGACGCGCTGGACGCGGGCGAATGCGTGGTGAAAGAGTGGCGTCCAATGAACCTGCACTCCTTTACCTGGTCGCCGTACCTCAACCATGAATGGGACGAAAGTTACCCGAACAAGGTTGACATGAAGCGCCTGCAGGAGTTGGCTAACCGTATCAGCACCGTGCCGGAAGGCGTGGAAATGCAGTCGCGCGTAGCGAAAATCTACGGTGACCGTCAGGCCATGGCGGCTGGCGAGAAGCTGTTCGACTGGGGCGGCGCGGAAAATCTGGCGTACGCCACGCTGGTTGATGAAGGCATCCCGGTGCGTCTGTCTGGTGAAGATGCCGGTCGTGGTACCTTCTTCCATCGTCACGCGGTGATTCATAACCAGACCAACGGTTCGACCTACACCCCGCTGCAGCACGTGCACAACGGCCAGGGCGATTTCAAAGTGTGGGACTCCGTGCTGTCTGAAGAAGCGGTACTGGCATTTGAATACGGCTATGCGACGGCTGAGCCGCGCACGCTGACCATCTGGGAAGCGCAGTTTGGCGACTTCGCCAACGGTGCGCAGGTGGTGATTGACCAGTTTATCTCCTCCGGTGAGCAGAAGTGGGGCCGTATGTGTGGCCTGGCGATGCTGCTGCCGCACGGCTACGAAGGGCAGGGCCCGGAGCACTCCTCCGCGCGTCTGGAACGTTATCTGCAGCTTTGCGCACAGCAGAATATGCAGGTTTGCGTACCGTCTACCCCGGCTCAGGTTTATCACATGCTGCGTCGTCAGGCGCTGCGCGGGATGCGCCGTCCGCTGGTCGTCATGTCGCCGAAGTCGCTGCTGCGCCACCCGCTGGCGGTTTCCAGCCTGGATGAGCTGGCGAACGGTACCTTCATGCCGGCGATTGGCGAAATTGACGATCTGGACCCGAAAGCGGTGAAACGCGTGGTGCTGTGTTCTGGTAAGGTTTACTACGACCTGCTGGAACAGCGCCGTAAGAACGATCAGAAAGATGTCGCTATCGTGCGTGTTGAACAGCTGTACCCGTTCCCGCACCAGGCGGTACAAGAAGCACTGAAACCTTATGCACACGTGCATGATTTTGTCTGGTGCCAGGAAGAGCCGCTCAACCAGGGCGCCTGGTACTGCAGCCAGCATCATTTCCGTGATGTGATTCCATTTGGGGCCGCTCTGCGCTATGCAGGTCGCCCGGCCTCCGCCTCACCGGCGGTAGGGTATATGTCCGTTCACCAGAAGCAGCAACAAGATCTGGTCAATGACGCGCTGAACGTCGATTAATTAAGGATACATAATGAGTAGCGTAGATATTCTGGTTCCCGACCTGCCTGAATCCGTAGCGGATGCCACCGTCGCCACCTGGCATAAAAAACCGGGCGATGTGGTTGTGCGTGATGAAGTGCTGGTAGAAATCGAAACTGACAAAGTGGTACTGGAAGTACCGGCGTCGGCAGATGGCATCCTTGATGCCGTTCTGGAAGATGAAGGTACCACCGTCACTTCCCGTCAGATCCTGGGCCGCCTGCGTGAAGGCAACAGCGCGGGTAAAGAAACCAGCGCCAAAGCTGACAGCAAAGAGTCAACGCCGGCTCAGCGCCAGCAGGCTTCTCTGGAAGAGCAGAACAACGAAGCGCTCAGCCCGGCGATCCGTCGCCTGCTGGCTGAGCACAACCTCGAAGCCAGCGCCATTAAAGGCACCGGCGTCGGCGGCCGTCTGACTCGTGAAGACATCGAGAAGCACCTGGCAAAAGCACCGGCGAAAGCCGCTGCGGCGCCGGCACCGGCAGCTGCCGCTCCGGTTGCGCCGCTGGCTGGCCGCTCTGAGAAACGCGTACCGATGACCCGTCTGCGTAAACGCGTGGCCGAGCGTCTGCTGGAAGCGAAAAACTCTACCGCGATGCTGACGACCTTCAACGAAGTGAACATGAAGCCAATCATGGACCTGCGTAAGCAGTACGGTGACGCGTTTGAAAAACGTCACGGTATCCGTCTGGGCTTTATGTCCTTCTACGTGAAGGCCGTAGTGGAAGCGCTGAAACGCTATCCGGAAGTGAACGCGTCCATCGACGGCGATGACGTGGTTTATCACAACTACTTCGATGTGAGCATGGCGGTTTCTACGCCGCGCGGCCTGGTGACCCCGGTCCTGCGTGATGTTGATGCACTGGGTATGGCTGACATTGAAAAGAACATCAAAGAGCTGGCGGTTAAAGGCCGTGACGGCAAGCTGACCGTAGAAGATCTGACCGGCGGTAACTTCACTATTACCAACGGCGGCGTATTCGGCTCCCTGATGTCTACCCCGATCATCAACCCGCCTCAGAGCGCGATTCTGGGTATGCATGCCATTAAAGACCGCCCGATGGCGGTGGATGGCAAAGTGGAAATTCTGCCGATGATGTACCTGGCACTGTCCTATGACCACCGTCTGATCGATGGGCGCGAGTCTGTGGGCTTCCTGGTCGCCATTAAAGAGTTGCTGGAAGATCCAACCCGTCTGCTGCTGGACGTGTAGCCAATAAGAGTACCACCTGCCCTGTAGGCCGGATAAGGCGTTTACGCCGCCATCCGGCGTTGATGCGATGCCTGATGGCGACGCTCGCGCGTCTTATCAGGCCTACAGGTTTAAGATAATGATTACCTGAAGGATGGATAGAACACATGAACTTACATGAATATCAGGCAAAACAACTCTTTGCCCGCTATGGCTTACCGGCTCCGGTGGGTTATGCCTGTACTACTCCGCGCGAAGCAGAAGAAGCCGCTTCAAAAATCGGCGCTGGCCCGTGGGTAGTGAAATGTCAGGTTCACGCTGGTGGCCGCGGTAAAGCGGGCGGTGTGAAGGTTGTTAACTCGAAAGAAGACATCCGCGCTTTCGCTGAACATTGGCTGGGCAAACGTCTGGTGACTTACCAGACGGACGCACACGGCCAGCCGGTTAACCAGATCCTGGTTGAAGCGGCTACCGACATCGGTAAAGAGCTGTACCTGGGCGCGGTCGTCGATCGTAGCTCCCGTCGCGTGGTCTTTATGGCCTCTACCGAAGGCGGCGTGGAAATCGAAAAAGTGGCGGAAGAAACCCCGCACCTGATCCACAAAGTGGCGCTCGATCCGCTGGCTGGCCCGATGCCTTACCAGGGTCGCGAACTGGCGTTCAAACTGGGTCTGGAAGGTAAACAGGTTCAGCAGTTCACCAAGATCTTCATGGGTCTGGCGACCATTTTCCTGGAGCGCGACCTGGCGCTGATCGAAATCAACCCGCTGGTTGTCACCAAACAGGGTGACCTGATCTGCCTCGACGGCAAGCTGGGCGCTGACGGCAACGCGCTGTTCCGCCAGGCCGATCTGCGTGAAATGCGCGATCAGTCGCAGGAAGATCCGCGTGAAGCGCAGGCTGCACAGTGGGAACTGAACTACGTTGCGCTGGACGGCAACATCGGTTGCATGGTTAACGGTGCGGGCCTGGCAATGGGCACCATGGACATCGTTAAGCTGCACGGCGGCGAACCGGCTAACTTCCTCGACGTTGGCGGCGGCGCAACCAAAGAGCGCGTGACCGAAGCGTTCAAAATCATCCTCTCTGATGACAATGTTAAAGCCGTTCTGGTTAACATCTTCGGCGGTATCGTACGTTGCGACCTGATCGCTGACGGTATCATCGGCGCGGTAGCTGAAGTGGGCGTTAACGTCCCGGTTGTCGTCCGTCTGGAAGGCAACAACGCCGAACTCGGCGCGAAAAAACTGGCTGATAGCGGCCTGAATATTATTGCAGCGAAAAGTCTGACGGATGCAGCTCAGCAGGTTGTTGCCGCAGTGGAGGGGAAATAATGTCAGTTTTAATTAATAAAGATACCAAGGTTATCTGTCAGGGCTTTACCGGTAGCCAGGGGACTTTCCACTCCGAACAGGCGATTGCTTACGGTACGCAGATGGTTGGCGGCGTAACGCCAGGCAAAGGCGGCACCACGCACTTGGGCCTGCCGGTGTTCAACACCGTGCGTGAAGCGGTAGAAGCGACGGGCGCGACCGCTACCGTTATCTACGTTCCGGCACCGTTCTGCAAAGACTCCATTCTGGAAGCGATCGATGCAGGCATCAAACTGATCATCACCATCACCGAAGGCATCCCTACGCTGGATATGCTGACCGTGAAGGTGAAGCTGGATGAAGCGGGCGTGCGTATGATTGGCCCGAACTGCCCAGGCGTTATCACCCCGGGCGAATGTAAAATCGGTATCATGCCGGGCCACATTCACAAGCCGGGTAAAGTGGGCATCGTTTCCCGTTCCGGTACGCTGACTTATGAAGCGGTTAAGCAGACCACCGACTACGGTTTCGGCCAGTCCACCTGTGTGGGCATCGGTGGTGACCCGATCCCGGGTTCTAACTTTATCGATATCCTGAAACTGTTCCAGGAAGATCCGCAGACTGAAGCGATCGTTATGATCGGTGAGATCGGCGGTAGCGCAGAAGAAGAAGCCGCTGCGTACATTAAAGATCACGTGACCAAGCCGGTTGTCGGTTACATCGCGGGCGTCACCGCGCCGAAAGGCAAGCGTATGGGCCACGCTGGCGCCATCATCGCAGGCGGTAAAGGTACGGCAGACGAGAAATTCGCTGCGCTGGAAGCCGCGGGCGTGAAAACCGTTCGTAGCCTGGCCGATATCGGCGAAGCGCTGAAATCAATTATCAAGTAATCCTCTCTGCTCCCTACGCGAATTCCTGACGCATACAGGAAGTAGGGAGCCTTATATGTCTGGTTTCGACATGGTTGGCCGCCCCTGGGCGGCCTTTTTTAATGGCGCCGTCTGGCGACCAGCGTAAATTTATAGTCGTCGCTCTTAAAGGTATTGCGGCTATATTCAAAGATTCGCCCATCCTGCAAAAAGCCGCGCGATACTTTTTCCAGCACCGGTTTGCCCGGCATAATTCCCAGCATAGCCACCGTTTCTTCGTTGGGGATCACTGGGATAAGTTCCTGTTCGCTACGATCGATAACCATTTTTTTGATCGCTTCAATAAAGTGATATTTAGAATTCTCCATCACTTCCCAGGTCAGGTCGGGGAAAAGGGCGAGTGGCATCCACGTTTCTTCAAGGGTGACCGCCTTTTGCTTGATAAACCGCACGCGCTTAACGTGCCAGACCTTATCGTCGGCGGCCAGCTGCAGCTGCTCGGCCAATGCTTCACCGGCCGCGATGACTTCAAACACTTTCACTTCGCTGTGGGTTTCGACGTGTCGGTCGGCGAGCTTCTCGTAAAAGCTGGTGAGCTGGTAGATATCGTAGTTGACGCGCTCTTCTTTCACATAGGAGCCGCTTCCCTGAATGCTTTCAATAATTTCCTGCTCGGTAAGCAGCTTGAGCGCCTGTCTGACGGTCACACGGCTGACCTGAAAAGCTGCCTGTAACGCTGATTCGGTTGGCAACGCGTCGCCCGGTTTTAGCTCACCGCGCGTAATTTGCCCCCGCAGTGCGTCGGCAATCTGGCGATACATCGGTTTTTTACTCATCGCTTTTCGCTTTTGTATGAATTGGTTAAGACCTTTTTAGCTGATTATGCCGACATCTCAATAATAGTAAACAATACAAATTAAATACAAATTGTTGGCTATTAGTGAAATTGATCACTTAAATGTATTATTTTGTCTGCCACAATCGCCGCACAACATAACGACAATCCTCTGAGGATCATCATGAACCTGACGACCCTGTCTCACCCTCGTGCTGTCTGTTTACAGGCATGTTTTACCGATCGCGATGACGCGATTCGCCAGCTGGCACAGCGGCTGGCTGAACTGGGCAACATTACCGATATCGATGCCTATCTGGCGGAAGTTTTTCACCGGGAATCGCAGGGGCCAACGGCACTTGGCGAAGGTCTGGCGGTGCCGCACGGCAAAACGGCGGCGGTAAAAGAGGCGGCATTTGCGGTCGCCACGCTGAGCAAACCGCTGGCATGGGACGGGGTAGATGGCCCTGAACCGGTCGAGCTGATTTTTCTGCTGGCCATCCCGCCAGCGCAAGCGGGATCCACCCATATTCAGATCCTGACGGAACTCACCACCCGGCTCGCCGATGACGACGTGCGGCGCCGCGTGATGGCTGCCGACAGCGCCGAAGCGTTGCTGGCAGCGCTGGCTGCTCAGCCAGAGAAGGCGGCGATTGAACTGGACGCCGAGGCGCCCACCATCGTCTGCGTGACCGCTTGCCCTGCGGGCATTGCGCACACCTATATGGCGGCAGAGTATCTGGAGAAAGCCGGGCGGCGCATGGGCGTCAATGTGGTGGTGGAAAAGCAGGGAGCCAACGGTATTGAAGGTCGCCTCACCGCGCAACAGCTCAACGATGCCCGGGCCTGTATTTTCGCGGCAGAAGTGGCCATTAAGGAGAGCGAGCGCTTTCGCGGTCTGCCGTCTCTTTCCGTTCCGGTTGCGGAACCGCTGCGCCACGCCGAGGCGCTGATTGAACGCGCGTTGGCGCTGGAGCCCCTGAAAGGGGAGAGGCACGCCCAGCCGCAGTTGGAGCAGAAAAAAAGTGTGAAAACCGAGCTTAAACAGGCATTGCTGAGCGGCATTTCATTTGCTGTTCCGCTGATTGTCGCCGGTGGGACCGTGCTGGCGGTGGCGGTACTGCTGGCGCAGATTTTTGGCCTGCAGCACCTTTTTGATTTGGAAAACTCCTGGCTGTGGATGTACCGCAAGCTGGGTGGTGGCATGTTGGGAACGCTGATGGTGCCCGTGCTGGCTGCCTATACGGCTTACTCGTTGGCCGATAAACCGGCGCTGGCACCCGGCTTTGCCGCCGGGCTGGCGGCCAATATGATTGGCGCCGGTTTTCTGGGCGCCGTCGCCGGGGGGCTGATCGCGGGTTACCTGATGCGCTGGGTCAAAAACCATATCCGGCTGAGCGCGCGTTTTAACGGTTTTCTGACGTTCTACCTTTATCCGGTTATCGGCACGCTGGCGGCGGGCAGCCTGATGCTGTTCGTGATTGGTGAACCCGTGGCATGGATTAACAATTCGCTCACCGCGTGGCTGAACGGGTTATCCGGTGCCAATGCTCTGCTGCTGGGCATGATCCTCGGTTTTATGTGCTCGTTCGATCTCGGTGGTCCAGTAAACAAAGCGGCTTATGCCTTCTGCCTGGGGGCTATGGCCAACGGCGTATATGGCCCGTACGCCATTTTTGCTTCAGTCAAAATGGTTTCGGCCTTCACCGTGACGGCGTCCACCCTGCTGGCACCGCAGCTGTTTAAACAGTTTGAGATCGAAACCGGTAAATCGACCTGGCTGCTCGGTCTGGCCGGAATTACCGAAGGGGCGATTCCGATGGCTATTGAAGATCCGCTACGCGTGATTGGTTCTTTTGTCCTGGGGTCGATGGCGACCGGCGCGATTGTCGGCGCGATGGGGATCGGTCTTTCCACGCCGGGCGCAGGGATTTTCTCTCTCTTTTTACTTCAGCATGCCGGAATCGGCGCTTTTACTGCGGCGGCGGGCTGGTTTGGCGCCGCGCTGGTTGGGACGTTTATCTCGACCATGGTGCTGTTGCTCTGGCGTCGTCAGGCGGTAAAGCAGGGAAAATACACCACCGATAGTGTGATGCCGTAAGCACTTACTTAACAGGAAACGAAGATGAAAGCAGTATCTCGCGTTCACATTACGCCACATATGCACTGGGACCGTGAATGGTATTTCACTACCGAAGAGTCACGTATTTTACTCATCAACAATATGGAGGAGATCCTCTCCCGCCTTGAACAGGACGCTGATTACAAGTACTACGTGCTGGACGGGCAAACGGCCATACTTGAAGACTACTTCGCCGTGAAGCCGGAAAATCGCGAACGCGTGAAATCGCTGGTACAGGCCGGTAAATTGATCATTGGACCCTGGTATACGCAAACCGACACCACCCTTGTCTCTGGTGAATCTATCGTGCGTAATCTGATGTACGGCATTCGTGACTGTATGGCGTTTGGCGAACCGATGAAGATTGGCTACCTTCCGGATTCGTTCGGTATGTCCGGGCAGCTACCGCATATTTATAACGGCTTTGGTCTGACCCGCGCGCTCTTCTGGCGCGGCTGCTCTGAGCGCCATGGCACCGATAAAACGGAGTTTTTATGGCAAAGCCGGGACGGAAGTGAAGTGGTCACCCAGGTGCTGCCGTTGGGCTACGCGATTGGTAAGTACTTACCGGAGGACGAAGCCGGGCTGCGTAAACGGCTTGATGGTTACTTTGATGTGCTGGAAAAAGCCTCGGTCACCCAAGAGATCCTGCTGCCTAACGGCCACGACCAGATGCCACTGCAACAAAATATCTTCGCCGTGATGGAGAAGCTGCGCGATATTTATCCGCAGCGGCAGTTTGTCATGAGCCGTTTTGAAGATGTCTTTGAGCGCATTGAAGCGCACCGCGACGTGTTGGCGACCCTACAGGGCGAGTTTATCGACGGCAAATACATGCGCGTTCACCGGACTATTGGCTCTACGCGTATGGATATCAAAATCGCCCATGCGCGCATTGAGAATAAAATCGTCAATATTCTGGAACCGCTAGCCACGCTGGCCTGGAGCCTGGGCTTTGAATATCACCATGGCCTGCTCGAGAAAATGTGGAAAGAAATTTTAAAAAACCACGCCCATGACAGCATTGGCTGCTGCTGTAGCGACAAAGTCCATCAGGAGATTGTCTCGCGTTTTGTACTGGCCGAAGACATGGCGGATAACCTGATTCGTTTTTATATGCGCAAGATTGCCGACAACATGGCGCACAGCGCAGAAGATAAACTGGTGATGTTTAACCTGATGCCGTGGCCGCGCGAAGAGACGATCAACACCACGATTCGCCTGCGGGCCAGCCAGTTCCGCCTGGTTGACGGCAAAGGTCATGACATTCCCTATTTTATTCGCCAGGCGAGGGAGATCGATCCCGGGCTTATTGACCGGCAAATTGTGCACTACGGGAATTACGAGCCCTTTATGGAGTTTGATATTCAGCTTCACCAAATCCTGCCGTCGATGGGCTACCGCACGCTGTACGTTGAGCCGCACGTCGCGGGAAGCCTGGTGAAGGCTTCACCAGCGGCGACATCGCTGCTGGAAAACGCCTTCTGGCAAATTGAGATGAATAGCGACGGAACGCTACGACTGCGTGATAAAGACAGCGGAATCGTTTATGACCGGGTGCTGGAAATCGAAGACGGCGGTGACGATGGTGATGAATATGACTATTCGCCTCCGCGAGAGGAGTGGGTGCTGACGAGCGTGCAAACGCCTTTTGACTACGAGGTCATCCACGATGCCTGGCAAAGTCGGGTGATTATTCGTTATCAGATGGCGGTGCCAGCAAATCTTAACGCGCGTGCGGCGCGCCAGCGTAACGGTGAGCTTGGCATCGAAGTGGAGGTGACCCTCAGCCACAATAGTCGGCGTATTGACGTGGAGGTCAGGCTGGATAATCAGGCTGACGATCACCGCGTTCGGGTGCTGATTCCGACGCCTTTTCACACGCGGGAAGTGCTGGCCGATACGCAGTTTGGCTCAATAATGCGCCCGGTTCGCGATGAGGCAATGGCTTACTGGCAAGAAGAGGGGTGGAAGGAAGCGCCGATCCCGGTATGGAATTTACTCAACTATGCCGCTCTTCAGGAAGGGCGTAACGGGCTAGCCGTTTTTAGCGAGGGGCTACGCGAGTTTGAAGTACTCGGCGAGGAGAAAAAAACCTTCGCCCTGACGCTGCTTCGTGGCGTAGGGGTATTGGGTAAAGAAGATCTGCTTCTACGCCCTGGTCGTCCCTCGGGAATTAAACTGCCGGTGCCTGATTCGCAGATGCGTGGCCCGCTTCATGGGCGGTTTAGCCTGTTCAGCTATAGCGGGACGCCGCTGAATATCGGCCTGGCTCAGCAGGCAAGATCCTGGCTGACCCCCATTCAGTGCTATAACAAAATTCCGTGGGATGCGATGAAGCTGAATAAAAGCGGGGCGATTGTGCCCGAAAGCTACAGTCTGCTCAGCATGTCGCCGGTAGGCTGCCAGCTCAGTGCGCTAAAAAAGGCCGAGGATCGCGATGAGATTATTTTACGTTTGTTCAATCCGTCCGACAGCCAGTGTAGTGAGGCCGCTGTGTCATTCAGCCAAGGTGTGGCGGCGTGCCGGGAAACGGGAATGGATGAAATCCCGTACCCGGATCAGGATGCCACAAAGGTCATCGCCGGCGTTTTCCATCCATGTCAGTCGCGTACTTTTAGCGTTAAGCCTGGCTGATGGTGTGGAGGGTAACGTCAGCGAGCCTGCTGGCGTTGCCCGCTTGCCTGTTTTTTGTTCGATTGACGAGTAAGGGCTCAGACGTTTATACCCGGCTGGCATCCGTTCAGAAGGGATGAATGTTGCATTAATAATTTATTTGGTTAAAAACTTGTTAATTATCATTCAGACAGATGTCAGCATTGGAAAAAAATGACGGAAGG
The DNA here is from genome assembly GCF_036759865.1 of Kluyvera genomosp. 2. Classification (NCBI taxonomy): domain Bacteria; kingdom Pseudomonadati; phylum Pseudomonadota; class Gammaproteobacteria; order Enterobacterales; family Enterobacteriaceae; genus Kluyvera; species Kluyvera genomosp. 2. The sequence goes on along the minus strand of NZ_JAPKIA010000003.1, from coordinate 10,055 downwards.
TCTACTTTAATCTATACGGGCATTATTGGCCTGTTCCCAGCATGCCTCGTTAAATTTAATTACCACACCATTCAATCTCACTTCATTTGATAACCATCAATGCCAGAATAAAAACACATCATTAACATTCTATTCATCATGACGTTCAATTAAAAACATAATTAACAATATTGCGTGAAGTTGATTTAAATCAATATGTAATCACTGGATATAAGGTGTCAAAACGGATAAATTGTCGTGGATCAAATTGGCCTAAAACAGTGTGATTCGCTATAAATTGATCACCGTCGAAAAACGTAAAACTTCTCCAATAAAAACCTGTTTATTGTAAGGGTTTTACAGCGTAATATATTTTAGGGATCAATTGAGTTTTTTATTAACAGGTTTGTAACTTTCACTTATTGCTGTTTCCTGTTGACGACAAGGGGCTGCTGTAGGGAAGGGGACAAATAAATTTGTATTGGGGCATGTGTTTGAATCCCGGGTAACGGGTTCAATCTCGGAGTCTTCATGCGATGAGCAAGGAGTCATGATGTTAGATATAGTCGAACTGTCGCGCTTACAGTTTGCCTTGACCGCGATGTACCACTTCCTGTTTGTTCCGCTGACGCTGGGTATGGCGTTCCTGCTGGCAATCATGGAAACGGTCTACGTCCTTTCCGGCAAACAGATTTATAAAGATATGACCAAGTTCTGGGGCAAGTTGTTTGGTATCAACTTTGCGCTGGGTGTGGCTACCGGTCTGACCATGGAGTTCCAGTTCGGGACTAACTGGTCCTACTACTCCCACTACGTGGGCGATATCTTCGGTGCGCCGCTGGCCATCGAGGGTCTGATGGCCTTCTTCCTCGAATCTACCTTTGTAGGTCTGTTCTTCTTCGGTTGGGATCGTCTGGGTAAAGTCCAGCATATGGCGGTCACCTGGCTGGTGGCGCTTGGCTCCAACCTCTCCGCGCTGTGGATTCTGGTAGCGAACGGTTGGATGCAGAACCCGATTGCTTCCGATTTCAACTTTGAAACCATGCGTATGGAAATGGTCAGCTTCTCTGAGCTGGTCCTGAACCCGGTTGCGCAGGTGAAATTCGTTCACACCGTCGCTTCCGGCTACGTGACCGGCGCGATGTTCATTCTGGCCATCAGCTCCTGGTATATGCTCAAAGGTCGCGACTTCGCGTTTGCCAAGCGCTCCTTTGCGATTGCCGCTAGCTTCGGTATGGCGGCAATTCTTTCCGTTATCGTACTGGGCGATGAATCCGGTTACGAAATGGGTGACGTGCAGAAAACCAAACTGGCCGCTATTGAGGCCGAATGGGAAACGCAGCCGGCGCCGGCCGCCTTTACTCTGTTTGGTATTCCGGATCAGGATGCGCAGGAAAACCGCTTCTCGATTCAAATTCCTTACGCGCTGGGCATCATCGCCACCCGTTCCGTTGATAAACAGGTGACGGGCCTGAAAGATCTGATGGTGCAGCACGAAGAGCGTATCCGTAACGGTATGAAAGCCTACTCTCTGCTGGAGCAGCTGCGCGCGGGCGCGACCGATCCGGCGGTACGTGCGCAGTTCAATGACGTGAAGAAAGATCTGGGCTATGGCCTGCTGCTGAAACGCTATACGCCGAACGTGGCTGATGCGACTGAAGAGCAGATCCAGAAAGCGACCAAAGACTCTATTCCGCGCGTTGCGCCGCTGTACTTCGCCTTCCGTATCATGGTGGCGTGCGGTGTGCTAATGCTGCTGATTATCGGCGCCTCCTTCTGGACTGTTATTCGTAACCGTATCGGTGAGAAAAAATGGCTGCTGCGCGCTGCGTTCTATGGCCTGCCGCTGCCGTGGATTGCCGTTGAGGCGGGCTGGTTTGTCGCTGAGTATGGCCGCCAACCGTGGGCTATCGGTGAGGTGCTGCCAACGGCGGTCGCCAACTCGTCGCTGACGGCGGGTGACCTGATCTTCTCCATGGTGCTGATCTGCGGTCTGTACACGCTGTTCCTGGTGGCTGAACTGTTCCTGATGTTCAAATTTGCCCGCAAAGGACCAAGCAGCCTGAAAACCGGTCGCTATCACTTTGAACAGTCCTCCGCGACTATTCAGCCGGCACGCTAAGACAGGAGTCGTCAAATGATCGATTATGAAGTATTGCGTTTTATCTGGTGGCTGCTGATCGGCATTCTGCTGATTGGTTTTGCGGTCGCCGACGGCTTCGACATGGGGGTGGGCATGCTCACCCGCTTCCTCGGTCGCAATGACACCGAGCGTCGAATTATGATTAACGCCATCGCCCCGCACTGGGACGGTAACCAGGTATGGCTCATCACCGCCGGCGGCGCGCTGTTTGCTGCCTGGCCGATGGTCTACGCGGCAGCCTTCTCTGGCTTCTACGTGGCGATGATTCTGGTTCTGGCATCATTGTTCTTCCGCCCGGTGGGTTTCGACTACCGTTCGAAGATTGAAGATAGCCGCTGGCGTAACATGTGGGACTGGGGCATCTTCGTGGGCAGCTTTGTGCCGCCGCTGGTGATCGGCGTGGCGTTTGGTAACCTGCTGCAGGGCGTCCCGTTCCATATTGATGAGTACCTGCGTCTTTACTACACCGGCAATTTCTTCCAGCTGCTGAATCCGTTTGGCCTGCTGGCGGGCGTGGTGAGCGTGGCGATGATCCTGACCCAAGGGGCGACCTACCTGCAGATGCGTACCGTGGGCGAGCTGCACCTGCGCACGCGCTCCGTTTCGATGGTGGCTGCGCTGGTGACGCTGATTTGCTTCGCACTGGCAGGCGTTTGGGTCTACTACGGTATCGACGGCTACGTGGTGAAATCCGTTCTGGATCACACCGGTCCGTCCAACCCGCTGACCAAAGAAGTGGCGCGTGAAGCCGGTGCGTGGATGGTGAACTTCAACAACATGCCGGCGCTGTGGGCGATTCCTGCTCTGGGCGTGGTGCTGCCGCTGCTGACTATCCTGTGCACGAAAGCGGATAAAGGCGCGTGGGCGTTCCTGTTCTCCTCACTGACGCTGGCCTGCATCATTCTGACCGCTGGTATCGCCATGTTCCCGTTCATTATGCCGTCCAGCACGATGATGAATGCGAGCCTGACCATGTGGGATGCAACGTCCAGCCAGCTGACGCTGAACCTGATGACCTATGTCGCGATTGTCTTCGTACCGATTATTCTGGCCTACACCACCTGGTGTTACTGGAAAATGTTCGGTCGCATCACCAAAGAAGACATCGAACGTAACACCCACTCTCTGTACTAAGTAAGGAGCTGAATATGTGGTATTTCGCATGGATTTTGGGAACGCTTCTTGCCTGTGCATTCGGCGTGATCACCGCGCTGGCGCTTGAGCACGTTGAAGCGTCCAAAGCGGGTGAAGAAAAACACTGATGAAAAATGTTATCGCAATGTTGTATGCGATAATGGACAAGCGCCCCCTGCGGGCGCTTTCCCTTGTGATGGCCCTGCTGCTGGCAGGCTGCATCTTCTGGGACCCGTCGCGCTTTGCGGCGAAGACCAGCGAACTGGAAATCTGGCACGGTTTTCTGCTGATGTGGTCGGTGTGCGCGGGCGTGATTCACGGCGTGGGCTTCCGCCTGCGGTCGATTCACTGGCAGGGGATTTTTTGTCCGCTTATCGCCGAACTGGTGCTGTTTGCCGGGCTGATTTTCTTCTTTTCCCGCTGAAAATTTTCATCTGAAAACGATGGGCTTGCTTAAGCCCATAAAAATTTACTCTCCGTTTACTTCCCCCCATTCCAAAGCATCATTCCCGCGCGTATAGTAGCGAAGTTCAAAAACCCAAAATTTTTTTGCATTACTGGGACGTAAAGTGAATACAACGCTGTTTCGATGGCCGGTTCGTGTCTACTATGAAGATACCGATGCCGGTGGTGTGGTTTATCACGCCAGCTATGTCGCTTTCTATGAAAGAGCGCGCACAGAGATGCTGCGTCACCATCACTTCAGCCAGCAGGTACTGTTGGCTGAGCGCGTGGCCTTTGTCGTGCGTAAAATGACGCTGGAGTATTTTGCGGCTGCCCGACTCGACGATATGCTCGAAGTCCAGACAGAAATTACATCAATGCGCGGTACCTCAATGGTGTTCACGCAGCGAATAGTCAACGCTGAGAATAAGGTTCTGAACGAAGCAGAAGTCCTGATTGTCTGTGTTGATCCACTCATCATGAAGCCTCGTGCGCTTCCCAAGTCTATTGTCGCGGAGTTTAAGCAGTGACTGACATGAACATCCTTGATTTGTTCCTGAAGGCTAGCCTTCTGGTTAAACTTATCATGTTGATTTTGATTGGTTTTTCAATCGCCTCCTGGGCCATCATCATCCAGAGAACGCGCATCCTTAACGCGGCAAGCCGTGAGGCCGAAGCGTTTGAAGATAAATTCTGGTCCGGCATCGAACTGTCTCGTCTGTATCAGGAGAGCCAGGGGCGTCGTGAAAACCTCGCGGGATCGGAACAGATCTTCTACAGCGGCTTTAAAGAGTTTGCGCGTCTGCATCGTGCCAACAGCCATGCGCCGGAAGCCATCGTGGAAGGGGCATCGCGTGCGATGCGTATTTCGATGAACCGCGAGCTGGAAACGCTGGAAACGCACATTCCGTTCCTGGGCACCGTGGGGTCCATCAGTCCGTATATCGGTCTGTTCGGTACCGTATGGGGGATCATGCACGCCTTTATCGCGCTGGGCGCGGTAAAACAGGCTACGCTGCAGATGGTTGCGCCGGGGATCGCCGAAGCGCTGATCGCTACCGCTATCGGTCTGTTCGCCGCGATTCCTGCGGTTATGGCGTATAACCGTCTGAACCAGCGTGTGAATAAACTGGAGCTGAACTACGACAACTTTATGGAAGAGTTCACCGCGATTCTGCACCGTCAGGCTTTTACCGCCAGCACCGCCAGCGAGAGCAACAAGGGGTAAGCCATGGCCAGAGCACGTGGACGCGGACGTCGCGAACTGAAGTCCGAAATTAACATCGTTCCGCTGCTGGATGTGTTGTTGGTGCTGCTGCTGATCTTTATGGCGACAGCGCCGATCATTACGCAGAGCGTGGAAGTGGATCTTCCTGATGCCACCGAATCACAGGCTGTCAGCAGTAATGATGAACCCCCGGTCATTGTTGAAGTGTCCGGCGTGGGGCAATACAGCGTGAACGTTGGCCCGGAAAAGATGCCGCAGCTGCCGCCTGAACAGGTGGTCGCAGAAGCGCAGCGCCGTTTGCAGGCGAATCCGAAGACGGTCTTCTTAATTGGGGGCGCGAAAGACGTGCCTTACGATGAAATAATTAAAGCGCTTAACCTGTTACACAGCGCCGGGGTGAAATCGGTCGGGTTGATGACCCAGCCAATTTAACCGCCGACATACCGTATTTGCCGCAGGCCGGGAACGGCCTGCACCGTGTACGGTAGGGTAACGGGGGAACAGTTTTTGGGAACCGAGAGTGTCAAAGGCAACCGAACAAAACGATAAGCTTAAACGAGCGATAATTATTTCAGCAGTGCTGCACGTCATTCTGTTTGCGGCGCTGATCTGGAGTTCGTTCGATGAGCATTTAGACGCCGCGGCCGGCGGGGGCGGTGGGTCATCCATCGACGCGGTCATGGTCGATCCGGGTGCGGTCGTCGACAACTATAATCGCCAACAGCAGCAGCAGGCCAGTTCGAAACGTGCGCAAGAGCAGCGTGAAAAACAGGCTCAGCAGCAGGCCGAAGAGCTGCGTGAAAAGCAGGCTGCGGAACAGGAACGTTTAAAAGCGCTGGAAAAAGAGCGTTTAGAAGCCCAGGAAGCGGCTAAGCAGGCGCAGGAACAGCAGAAGCAGGCTGAGGAAGCGGCGAAGAAAGCCGCCGCCGACGCCAAAGCGAAGGCCGACGCACAGGCTAAAGAAGCCGCAGAAGCTGCCGCGAAAGCCGCGGCCGATGCCAAGGCGAAGGCCGATGCTCAGGCAAAAGCCGCCGCTGAAGCGGCGAAGAAAGCCGCTGCTGACGCGCAGAAAAAAGCGGAAGCTGAAGCGGCAAAAGCCGCCGCCGATGCGAAAAAGGTTGCCGAAGCTGCCGCCGCGAAAGCTGCCGCAGATGCAGAGAAGAAAGCGGCTGCGGAAGCGGCGAAGAAGGCTGCCGCTGAAAAGGCCGCTGCTGAGAAAGCCGCAGCCGCTGAAAAAGCGGCCGCCGAGAAAGCGGCCGCAGCTGCGGAAAAAGCCGCTGCTGATAAAGCTGCTGCTGATAAAGCTGCTGCTGCCGCGAAAGCCGCTGCAGATAAGAAGGCTGCTGCGGAAAAAGCCGCTGCGGACAAGAAAGCGGCTGGCGAGAAAGCGGCTGCCGCGAAAAAAGCCGCCGCTGAAAAAGCGGCTGCCGCTTCGGGGGTTGATGATCTGCTGGGCGATCTGAGTTCTGGTAAGAATGCGCCGAAAGGCAACACCAGCGGTAGCGCCGGTGGCTCTTCTCCTGCTAAAGGTAACAAGCCGGGGCAGGGTGGGGCGTCGCAGGCTGAAATTGCGTCCTATATTGCGCAGGTTCAGGCCGCGATTAAAGGTCACCTGTACGACTGGGATACCTATAAAGGGAAGACCTGTACGTTACGCGTGAACCTGGCTGAAGATGGTACCGTGCTGAGCGTGAAACAGGAAGGTGGCGATGAGGCGTTCTGTCAGCAAATGCTGGCGGCAACCAACCGCATGACCAAATTCCCGAAACCGCCGTCACAAGCGGTCTGGCAGACCTTTAAAAATGCGCCGCTGGACTTTAAGCCTTAAGCATTATTTTTCGTCGCAGTACGTGAAAAATAAAGGCGGAATCGTCGCAGGGTTTTGGTAGTTTTGTGTATTTTAGTTTGTTAACATTCTGCTAAATTATCGTGGGCTTTCCGCCTGGATAAGGGAGAAATGATGAAGCAGGCATTACGAGTAGCATTTGGTTTTCTGATGCTGTGGGCAGCGGTGCTGCACGCAGAAGTACGTATCGAGATCACCCAAGGGGTGGACTCGGCGCGTCCGATTGGCGTCGTTCCGTTCCAGTGGGCCGGGCCGGGTGCTGCGCCTGAAGATATCGGCGGTATCGTGGGCGCTGACCTACGTAACAGCGGGAAATTCAACCCGTTAGATCGTTCTCGTCTGCCGCAGCAGCCGGGCAGCGCTCAGGAAGTTCAGCCGGCAGCCTGGTCTGCGCTGGGCATTGATGCTGTGGTTGTGGGCCAGGTAAGCCCGAACGCCGACGGCAGCTATAATGTTTCTTACCAGTTAGTCGATACCGGCGGTGCGCCGGGTACCGTACTGGCGCAAAACACTTACAAAGTGAACAAGCAGTGGCTGCGCTACGCGGGTCACACTGCCAGTGATGAAGTGTTCGAGAAGCTGACCAGCATCAAGGGTGCATTCCGTACCCGTATTGCCTACGTCGTGCAGACCAACGGCGGTCAGTTCCCGTACGAACTGCGCGTTTCTGACTACGATGGTTACAACCAGTTTGTCGTTCACCGTTCTCCGCAGCCGCTGATGTCTCCGGCGTGGTCTCCGGACGGCTCGAAACTGGCTTACGTCACCTTCGAAAGCGGCCGTTCGGCGCTGGTTATCCAGACGCTGGCAAACGGTGCGGTTCGCCAGGTGGCTTCCTTCCCGCGTCACAACGGTGCGCCGGCGTTCTCTCCGGACGGCAGCAAACTGGCGTTCGCGCTGTCTAAAACCGGCAGCCTGAACCTGTACGTGATGGATATCGGCTCCGGTCAGATCCGTCAGGTAACCGATGGTCGCAGCAACAACACGGAACCGACATGGTTCCCGGACAGCCAGAACCTGGCCTTTACTTCCGACCAGGCCGGTCGTCCGCAGGTGTATAAAGTTAACGTCAACGGCGGTGCTCCGCAGCGTATTACCTGGGAAGGTTCGCAGAACCAGGATGCTGATGTCAGCAGCGACGGTAAGTTTATGGTAATGGTCAGCTCGGCTAACGGCCAGCAGCACATTGCTAAGCAGGATCTGGTAGCGGGTGGCGTACAAGTACTGTCGTCAACGTTCCTGGACGAAACGCCAAGTCTGGCACCTAACGGCACTATGGTAATCTACAGCTCTTCTCAGGGGATGGGATCCGTGCTGAATTTGGTTTCTACAGATGGGCGTTTCAAAGCGCGTCTTCCGGCAACTGATGGACAGGTCAAATTCCCTGCCTGGTCGCCGTATCTGTGATAATAATTAATTGATTAGTAAAGGAATCATTGAAATGCAACTGAACAAAGTGCTGAAGGGGCTGTTGATTGCTCTGCCTGTTATGGCAATCGCGGCATGTTCTTCCAACAAGAACGCCAGCAATGACGGCAGCGAAGGCATGCTGAACGGCGCCGGCACTGGTATGGATGCGAACGGTAACGGCAACATGTCTTCTGAAGAGCAAGCGCGTCTTCAGATGCAACAGCTGCAGCAGAACAACATCGTTTACTTCGATCTGGACAAGTACGATATCCGTTCTGACTTCGCTGCAATGCTGGATGCGCACGCAAACTTCCTGCGTAGCAACCCGTCTTACAAAGTCACCGTAGAAGGTCATGCGGACGAACGTGGTACTCCGGAATACAACATCTCCCTGGGCGAACGTCGTGCTAACGCTGTTAAAATGTACCTGCAGGGTAAAGGCGTTTCTGCTGACCAGATCTCCATCGTTTCTTACGGTAAAGAAAAACCTGCAGTACTGGGTCATGACGAAGCGGCTTACGCCAAAAACCGTCGTGCCGTACTGGTTTACTAAGAGAATTGCATGAGCAGTAACTTCAGACATCATTTATTGAGTCTGTCGTTACTGGTTGGCATAGCGGCCCCTTGGGCCGCTTTTGCTCAGGCGCCAATCAGTAGTGTCGGCTCAGGCTCGGTCGAAGACCGCGTCACCCAACTCGAGCGTATTTCTAATGCTCACAGTCAACTTTTGACCCAACTCCAGCAACAACTCTCTGATAACCAGTCTGATATTGATGCCCTCCGTGGACAGATCCAGGAAAGTCAGTACCAGTTGAATCAGGTGATGGATCGTCAAAAGCAGATCATGCTGCAAATTGATAGCCTGAACAGCGGTGGCGCCGCATCAGCGGCGCCGCAGACTTCTGGCGATCAAAGTAACGCAGCGGCGGCTACGGCTGCGCCAGCGAGCGGAGGGACCGCCTCTGCTGGCGTTCCGGCGCAAACGGGCGATGCGAATACCGATTACAATGCGGCGATCGCGCTGGTGAAGGACAGTTCCCGCCAGGACGATGCGATTGCGGCGTTTCAGAATTTCGTCAAAAAGTACCCTGATTCAACCTATCAGCCCAACGCCAACTACTGGCTGGGGCAGTTGAATTACAATAAGGGTAAAAAAGATGATGCGGCGTACTACTTTGCGTCGGTGGTGAAAAACTATCCGAAGTCGCCAAAGGCGGCAGACGCAATGTTTAAGGTTGGGGTCATCATGCAGGACAAAGGGGATACCGCGAAGGCAAAAGCGGTTTACCAGCAGGTTGTCAGCAAATACCCAGGTACCGACGGTGCCAAGCAGGCGCAAAAACGTCTTAGCGGGCTGTGATGCGTGAAGTAAGACCAGAAATCGTTTTATTTCTGGTCTTGCCGCATGAAACATAAGCACTTAAACGATCTTTGTCGAAATACTTGTTGCGCTGAATTCTGAATTCAGTAATATATGCCGCCGTTGCCAAGGGATATCAAACATCCTGAAAGCGACAAAAAAAGTGGGTCGTTAGCTCAGTTGGTAGAGCAGTTGACTTTTAATCAATTGGTCGCAGGTTCGAATCCTGCACGACCCACCAATCGCTAAGGTGGAACGCGATTGTAAAACGTGAAGGATAACGTTGCGTAAGCAACGGCCCGTAGGGCGAGGCGAAGCCGAGTCATCCTGCACGACCCACCACTAACTTAGTTAGTAAGCAGTATCCAGCGTAGTATCGGGTGATTAGCTCAGCTGGGAGAGCACCTCCCTTACAAGGAGGGGGTCGGCGGTTCGATCCCGTCATCACCCACCACCGGGTCGTTAGCTCAGTTGGTAGAGCAGTTGACTTTTAATCAATTGGTCGCAGGTT